>JBBDTL010000067.1:0-8824 GCA_040904465.1 Thermomicrobiaceae bacterium
CGCTTCTGACGCGCAGATCGCCGTACTCAGGGATCGACCACGACGCTTCCGGAGCGCATATTCGAGTTCTCCGGCCGAGCGGCGCGTAGCGACGCGGATTGGTCGGACCGAAGAGCGCAACTACCGGGGTTCCAACCGCACTCGCCAAATGTGAAACGCCACTGTCATTTCCCACGAAGAGGGCCGACTGTTGGGCCACGGCGGCGAGTTCGTTGAGCGAAAGCTGCCCGCACAGGTCGATTACCGGCGACCGGGTGAATTGTTTTGCTGTCTCCACGGCGTTGCGGTCTGTTTCCTGACCAGTAAGGACGATCGTGGCGCCAGCGTCTGCACTGAGGATCCCGGCGAGCTCGCCATAGCTGGTCGCCGGCCAGCGTTTTTCCAGCATAGCAACTCCCGGATTGACCGCGCCGCCGGGGTGAATCACCACCAACCGATGGTTGCTACCCCCGGGGAGCAGTTCATGAGCTCGCTGGATCGCCGCATCGGGCACCTGGAACTCGGGGTGTTTGCCCGAGTCACTAATTCCGAGCTGATTCACTACAGAGAGATACAGGTCAGTCTCGTGCTGGTCTGGTTCAGGGATGGTCCGATGAGTCAATCCGATGCCACGTGACGCACTGTCGACACCGGCCCGGATGGGAATACCGGCAAGTCTCAGCGCCAGCGCTGTCGCCGGTGATCGATCGAGGCTGACTCCGACATCAAATTTGAACCGGCGCATTTGAACCGCCATTTCCACCGCGGCACGCATTGGACTGCTGTCGGGGTAGAGAATCAGTCGGTCGATCCGGGGGCTTGTCTCAATCGCTGGTCTGGTCCAGTCATCGGTCACAATCGTGATTTCCGCGTTGGGGAACTGTTGATCGATCGCCCGTATCGCGGGTGTCGCCATCAGCATATCTCCGAGACAGCACGGTTTGATGATGACAATGTTGCGAACCTGCGCGGCGTCAGTGAATGCAGGCGGATTGCCAGGTCGCAACAGCCAGTCCGCGAATCCGGCGATTCGACCTGTCAGATCTCGTTGGCTATTTTGAGGCTTCGAGTTGCTCAGCATCGACAATGGCAAACATGAGCTCCCCCTGGACGGCGACCTCTCCATCGACCGTCGCCGTGCCGGTTCCGGTCCCAATGCTCCGACGAACCTTACCAACTTCGATTTCCAGGCGGAGCGTATCACCAGGTTTGACCTGGCGCTTGAAGCGTACCTTGTTGATACCGGCGAAGAATGCGAGTTTGCCACGGTGCTCGTCAGTCCCGAGCATTGTAACCGCACCTACCTGCGCCAGGGCTTCGACGATGAGCACCCCCGGCATAACTGGGTAGTCAGGAAAATGGCCCTGAAAGAAGGGCTCATTGACTGTGACGTTCTTGATGCCAACCCCTCGTACACCCCATTCGATTTCCGTGATTTTGTCCACCAGAAGGAACGGAAACCGGTGCGGGATGATCTCTTGAATCTGCTTCACATCGAGCACGCTGGACTCCTCCGCTCAGGCGAGTATCAGACTGCGACACCACGTTCGAATATCTGTGCTCGGGACGGACCTATACCGACGTAGGTGATCGGCCGGTCAATAATTTCTTCAAGCCGCTCGATATATCGCCGTGCTGCGCTTGGGAGATCCTCCAGTGATCGAGCTCCGCTGGTGTCTTCCAACCAGCCGTCGAGGTATTCGTAGACCGGCTCTACCTTGTCGTAGCGAACCGCTGAAGCCACCGGGCTGTCCAGAAGCTCGCCGTCCAGCCGGTACGCGGTGCAGACTGGAATCTGCTCGAATTCGTCGAGAATATCCAGTTTGGTGAGTGCGACCTCGGAAAGACCGTTTATGCGGGCAGCATAGCGAGCAGCCGGGCCGTCAAACCAGCCGGTTCTGCGTGGCCGGCCAGTTGTGGTGCCAAATTCGTTGCCGCGCTGACGCATGATCTCGCCGTCTGGTCCATCCTCTTCCGTCGGGAACGGACCCCCGCCAACGCGGGTGATATAAGCCTTGAACACGCCAATCGTGCGGTCCACCTGAGCGGGTCCGACTCCGGCGCCCTGACATGCACCTGCTGCGGTTGGTGACGTCGAGGTGACGTACGGATAACTGCCATAGTCGATATCGAGGAGTGTCGCCTGTGCGCCTTCGATCACGACTCGCTTTCCGGCGTCGATGGCGTCCTGCACCACGATTTCCGCCTGAACAATGTAGGGCGCCAGTCGTTCGGCGTACGCGGCGTACTTTTCCAGAATCTCGTTTTCATCAAGCGGGTCGGCGCCGTAAATCGTCGTAAGTAGCTGATTCTTCTCGGTCAGGACCGCGTGAAGTCTCTGCACGAACGTCTGTTCGTCCTGCAAGTCGGCAAGTCGTACCCCGCGTCGTCCGACTTTGTCGGCGTAGGCCGGGCCGTTGCCCTTGAGTGTTGTGCCGATGCTCTGATCGCCCCGCTGTTCTTCTTCAAGCTGGTCAATGATGGGGTGGTAGGGGAGGATGACGGTTGCACGGTCACTGATCATCACCCGGCTGGTATCGATCCCGCGCTTGTTGAGCTCGTCCAGCTCCTCAATAAGGGAGGCCGGGTCGACCGCGACACCGGCGCCGATCACGCAGTCGCAGTCCGGATAGAGGATCCCGGAAGGCACCAGATGAAGCTTGAATATGCCGGCGTCAGTCTGGACCGTATGACCGGCATTCGCGCTACCGTTGGGCCGCACTACCATGTCTGCCTGAGCGGCCAGGGAATCAGTGACTTTTCCCTTGCCTTCGTCTCCCCATTGGCCGCCGATAATGATCGTTACGCTCATGTCTGGCTCCTGCCTTCGGCACGCAGAAAGGCCACGCGACGACGATTCCGGCGCGTGGGGTTCGCCAGAGACTATACCACGCGCCGTCTCGATTTCCCGACTCTAGCTGGAGTCTCGAAGGGACGCAAGCTGCTGGAAGAGATCTCGTTCCTCATCGCTTAGACTCTCGGGAAGTCGCACATTTACCCGGGCGAGCAGATCACCTCGATCTCCCCCTGAAAGCAGTGGAAGACCCTTTCCGCGAAGCCGGAACGTCCGCCCGTTCTGTGTCTCCGGTGGGATGGTCAGCGCCACTGATCCGTCCACCGTCGGGACTGTGGCCTCACCACCCAGAACCGCGGTGTAAAGTGGCACGTCGACATCGGTGCGGAGGTTGTTTCCGACGCTTTCGAATCGCGAATCCGGCTTCACCGTAATCCGGAGATAGATGTCGCCGTTCGGTCCGCCGTCCTGACCAGCGTACCCCTGGCCCGCAACTCGAACCCGGGACCCGGTCCGAACACCCGCCGGAATCTGCACCTCGATCGTCCGTTTGCGCGGCACCGTCCCTCCGCCGCCGCACTGATCACACACTCCGATGCCATTCATGCCGGTTCCGGCACAACTCGGGCAGCGTTCCTGAAGGCTGAGATCGAACCGCCGGCTCGTTCCGTGATAAGCATCTCGTAGCGATATCTCGACCGGATACTCGAAGTCCTGACCTCGTTGGGGCTGCCGGCGAACACGTTCACGGGTGGTGGTCCGCCCGCCATGGCGATCACCAAACAGCGTCTCAAAGAAATCCGAAAAGCCCGAATCGCCGGTGGTGCGGTACTCATAGTGGACGCGCCCTCCGCCGGGCGAACCTGAGTACCAGGATGCAAAGTCGTCTGGCCCAGCGGCCTGTCCGCTTGATTCGGCATGCTGGTAGCGTTCCCAGTCGGCGCCAAACCGATCGTAGCGGGATCTCTTTTCGGGATCCTTCAAGACCTCGTAGGCCTCGTTGATCTCTTTGAACCGGTCTTCGGTGTTCGGTTCACCAGTGTTGGCGTCCGGGTGATATTTTCGCGCGAGCTTGCGATACGCGCGCTTGATTTCTTTTTCATCGGCATCCCGGGAAACCCCGAGAAGCTGGTAGTAGTCCTTAAATTCCATGATTCTCTCGAGTCACGTATCGTAATCAGCGATGTCTCCAACGCCGTAATTATACCTGTTGAGTCGCTCTATATCAACTTTGATGACTGTGCTAGAGCCGTCGTGGCTGGCTCACCCGGCGAAACAACCATCTGATCCCGACCAGGAAAGCGACCACAAGCACGATCAGCAAGGCGACTGGTAAAAGAATGGCGACAAGAGTCAGCCCGAGTGCGGCGAAATTTTCGAGCGTGCTAACCCCCGCGTTGCCTATACCTGCGGTAGATACGGTAACCACAGGACGCGCAAGTGCCTTGGTCGCGTGAACGATCCCTGCCAGGCCCCCGCCGATCAGAATCTCCAGAAGCGCAGGCATCTCCAGAACGCCCTGGTCACTCGAGAGCATCAGGAACGCTCCGGTGGCGGGGCGGACGAGTGTCTGAACGACATCGTTGACGCTATCAAGCCCAGGGATGGCATCGGCAAAGAGCTCAATGACCAGCAGGACTGTGATCACGATGAGACCAATGTCCGACGAAATAATGTCGTAGGGAGCCTGCAGTGTCACCAGATCGGTGAATCGCGCGAGTAGCCCCACGGTGAGGAGCGGGATATATGCGTTGAGTCCAGCCGGTGCCGCGATTCCCGCGGCCGTCAGGAAGTCTATACGACGACGACGATTCCGCATATTAAGGACGAGACTTCGTTAGCAAACCAAAGAGCCGCCGCAGCCGGGTTGCCCGACCACGACGGCTCTAACTTTACCGTAATGATTTGTTGCGAAGCTGATTACATCGTCGGCGGTGGCGCGGAGGCAACCGGCCCCGAATGCCCGAGCATTCCTGATATCTGCGCGATCAGATGGGCGTAGATCAGGTATGCGATGAATCCGGTAAACAGAACTCCGACGAAGCAGATGATGATGCCCAAACTTGCAACAAGGCTCACCACGAAATACATCACCAGGAAGATAAGAAGCTGAGACGGAATCTTCTGAGCGTCCTGGATGATTCCGCTTATCTGGAATGCCGCCCCGATATCTTCGGCCTGCGCGAATCGCCCGACAATCACCGGGAATATGAAATAGAAAGCTAGCGAGTAGAGGAAACTCAGACAGTTCAATAACAAGCCAGCCGCTGAGCCTGCACCTTCATCCGCGACGCCGATTACGAACACGCAGATGGAAATCACCCAGAGCGGCAAGGTCCAGACGATCATCACAGCGGCGAACTTGAGCCCCCGAACCAGATCGTCACCCCATTGGTTCCATTCCGGTAGTGGCGTATCGGAGCCGCGAGAGATTGATTGAACGTTGCGAATGAAATAGCCACCGATGATCAGCCACCCGATAATCGGGACGAGGAACAGAACGCCACCGATCAGTATTTTCTTTATCCAGTCCGTATCTGACATCCAGTATTGAACCGCGCGCCCAATATCCACCCCGACCTCCTCTCGAGACAACGTCCCGAAGTGCTTAGCGATCGTAAACCCGACCGCTGCATGCTAACAGTACGAACACGGCCCGTCAAAAACTGAACAACCTCGCCGGGATCTCGTTAGGCGTCGGGTTGCACGCGTGAGCGCGCCAAGGATAAAAATGTGATCGCTGGTCGGTCTAATGTCTCGAAATCGTTGACTTGTAGAGTTCCGCCAATCCACCGATGGATTCGCCCCAGTGCGCTGGATACGCGTAGGAGGGCGAGATTCTCCTGCTCCCAGTGAGAGAGCTCACAGCTTCTACGAGCAGGTCGGCGTGATGTCCGGGATCTGCTGGCCGTGCCAGGTTGCCGGCCACTGCCTCGGCGAGGTAGTGACGGTTTTCTCCCACAGCGGATGCGACGACCGGTATTCCGCAAGCGATAAGTTCGAGCAGTTTTACCGAGCATTTCGCCCGGTTGATGATCGTGTCGTCAAACAGGACGAGTGCCGCGCTGCACTGGCGGGCGATCCATCCGAGATCCTCTGGGTAGATCCAGCCGAGAAATACTATTTGCGACGCAACGCCTGCCTTGTGCGCGTGATCGAGCAGGCGACGCTCTGACGATCCGTCCGCCGAGCTACCGGCAACGACGAGCCGGGCGTCCGGGATTCGATTCAGCGTTCTTGCAAGCACGTCAACGGCGAACGCAGGGTCAAACTCGACGAATCGAGTGTAGAGCAGTATGTTCGTCGCCGGATTGTCGCTCAGTGCCAGATATGATCCATGGGGTCGCGTCGGTGGGTTGCGCAATTGCCGTATACGAGACTCGGGGAGGGCGTTTGGCAAATACATGACGGCGTTCGCATTTGCCCCGAGCTCGATTGCCCGGTAGTAGAGAGTTTGGCTCGCAACTGTCATCGCTGAAGCCTGGACTGGCCAAGTGCGCTCTTGCCAGTCGAAAACTCGCCGCTGTAACGCACTGTAGGGCAAAACATCGTTCCAGCCGCCCGAGCCTTCCCAGTCATCCATATCGACGACGACCGGGTACCCCATCCTTCGCAGAAGGCGGGCGGCCAGATCGCCGAACCCTTTGGGCTTGAACAGATGAACTACGTCCGGCTGGAATCTTCGTGCGAACGCCACCATCTCGAGAACTGGTAACGGCCAGAGCACGGGGCGAATTACGCGCGTGTTCATGACCGGGACGCCCTGGTAGTCGATCGAGGCCCCGGCGTCTTCCGGATTGTCCCAAGGTGTGGTTACGATTTTTGCTTGCCAGCCAACCGACTGGAGCGTCGAGGCGATGCCTGCTGCCCTTGCGCTCATCGTTCCCTTCGGCTTCATACCGAAGGTGCCGAGCATCAGGACCCGGCCGGGAGTAGTGACAAGAGATGAAGCGACTGAGCTGCCCATTCGGCTACTCCGCCCGTTCGGGGAACGCCCGAAAATCAGGCCTCAGTCTAGCGTGCCCACGGTGGAAATGACGAGCTGCTGCGATTCTCACCGACTGAATCAGGCGTAAGGGCGGAAGACGGTTACCAGTTTGCCCTGAATCTCGACATTCTCGGGCTCACAGAAAATGGGGTCCATCTGAGAGTTCGCCGGCTGCAGGCGTACATGATCCTGCTCCAGGTAGAACTTCTTGAGCGTCGTCTCTTTCTCATCACGCAGCCAGACAGCAACGGTTTCCCCGTTCTCGCACGTCTCCTGATGATGCAGGATGACGATGTCCCCATCGTTGATTAGTGCGTCGATCATGGACATCCCGCGAACACGCAGTCCGAAGAGGTTCTCCTGGCGCGAGCCGACCATCTCGTTGCTGAGCTCGATCGTCTCCGTGTCCTCGTTGATCAAAACGTCATCGAGGACCGGAATGGGTTCACCGGCAGCGATCTGTCCGACAATCGGGATTCGCACGAGGTTTGATGGAACCGACTGTCGCCCAACGAGTTCGATTCCGCGCGAAATGTTGCGATTCCGCCGGATAGAATTGCGTTGCTCCAGCGCATTCAGGTTATAATCGACAACGCTTGTCGACGAGATGTCGAGGTCTCGTTGAATGTCACGGATCGTTGGCGGATACGAATGCTGATCAATGAAGGCTTCGATGTATTCCAGCATTGCCTCTTGACGCTTTGAGAGTTTCTTCGTCATCCGCGACCTCATTTCAGTAACCGTTTTCGGCAGCAGGCTAGCCGATTTCGATAATTATAAGAGCGAACAGATGTTCGTGTCAATTCCGGGAACTCAGGATTGTCTCAGTGGTGTCATCTGCAATTGGCCATTTGAATCGATTAGCTCCGCGAAAGCGTTATGAATCTCCTTGATATCCTGATCATCCTCGCTCTGGTGGCAGTGTTCATCGGCATCTTTTTCGCTGGCCTCTGGCGAGCGCTTTCAGCACTCGTTTCGCTCTGGATTGGACTGACGGCTGCTGACATATTTGGCAACCCGATCGGTGGAATACTCCAGGGGCTTATACCGGATATCGAGCCCTGGACATCAAATCTGATTGGCTTCATCCTGGCCTTTTTCATTGCTGGCGCAACTGTGATGTATCTTTCGCTCAGGTCCTTTCGGACACTTACAGAGCGCTCGGGTTACCGCTTTGATATTCGAGGAGGTATGCCGGTACTCATCTTGACGATTCTTCTTGCCTGTGTTGTCTCGCTTGCGACTGTGACGGTTATCGTGGAACTCGCTGCAGAAACGCTCGATGATATCCCGACGAACGAGGCGCCAGATTTCGCCTCCCGCCAGTATCGCGAAGCCTCGCTCCGGCCAGCCACTGAGCGAATGTCTGAGTATGTCTACAACGCGACAGGATCCTGGGTGCCGGGTGGTGCTCCGTCTGTGCTCGCCCCGGAGGACTAGTCAACCCATGTCGAAAACCGCAATCGACCTTCTTGAATTTGACAGCGTTTTGCAGATGCTTGCTGACCGATGCCATTATTCGGTTTCCAGTGAGCGGGCACTCGATCTCGGACCAGTATCTGACGCCGATCAGGTTCGATATCTTCTCGACGTTACTCGTGAGGCCGTTGAGTTGCTCACGGACCATGTCGGTTTCTCTGTCGGGGGAGTTCGTGATATCCGGGAAGCTATGGAACTCGCGGAGCGAGGAGCGCTGCTGGCTGCCTATGATCTGCGGGAGGTGCTAGACACTCTGCAAGCCTCCAGAAATTGCCGTCGGAGTTTCACTCAGATCAACCAGCGAGAAACCCCGTTTGAGAACCTGGCTGAGTTCGTGGAGCAAATACAGGAGTTTCCGGATCTGGAGACCGCGTTGGGAAGAACGGTGGGCTCACAGGGTGAGATCCTCGACAGTGCTTCTCCCGAGTTGTCTCGGATCAGATCTCAGATAAAGACGTCACATCGGCGCCTGTTGCAGCGCCTGCAACGGATGGTGGAGGACGGCAGGTATCAGCCCGCCTTGCAGGAGCCGATCGTTACGATGCGTCAGGGACGATACGTGATTCCCGTTCGTTCCGACAGGC
>JBBDTL010000068.1:0-8756 GCA_040904465.1 Thermomicrobiaceae bacterium
GTTACCGGGTTCGGTTCCATGAGCTGCCGGACGCGGACCCCTTCGAATGTTCGCCGAACCTGCATCTGCTTGTATGCCTGATCTGCTGCGTTCTGCAGGAACCATCCAATAAGGATCAACCAGACGCCGGTAAACAGGACAACGAACACGACGAAGATCCCGAGAATGATGAATCCGTACCCGATCATCACCCCGATCATCGAGGCCCAGCGCGTTGCCTTTTCGACGCTACCCGTCCATCCCCAGAGTATCGCCCGAAAAACTCGTCCGCCATCAAGCGGGAAACCCGGGATCATGTTGAACAATACGAGCACCGTATTTACCACGGCCAGATAGAGGAAAATCGCCTGCAGCTGTTCCTGGAATGGCCCGGCGATCAGCCAGAGGACACCAGCGACGATGGCAATGCCGACGCTGACGACTGGCCCCATGATCGCGATTAGGAACTCGTCACGGGCGTTTTCGCTCTCTTCGGCGATGCTTGCGACTCCACCGAAAATGAACAGCGTGATGCTCCGGACAGGTATTCCCTTACGTTGTGCGGTGATCGCGTGCCCGAGCTCATGTAGCAAGACAGAGGTGAACAGCAGCAGACTGGATATTGCGGCCACAATCCAGTAGGTCGTTGACTGCCAGCCGGGAAAGAAGTCCTGAAGAAATCCGCCGGGCATCGAGAGAAAATAGGTAAGGAGGCCGAAGACGATAAACCAGGAGTAATGGAGTCCAATCGGGATTCCGCGAATGTGGCCGAGACGTATCGATGCTTCCATGCAGTGCAACTTCCTGAATGACTGTTGATCGGACAGGGTGCTTGTTGAAATTCTATCCGTGCCAGCGAGTCGACTCCAGTGCCGCCACAGGCTGGGCTGACCCTCATTTTTGCTGATGAGTCATCATCCAACGTGGGTTCAGCATTGAATCTAGTATGGCAAACGACAGCGGTTCCACGCTAGCGACTGACTGGTACCACTCGCATGATAGTTACCCCGGGCAACAAACCGTCCCCTCTCAGGAAGGAGAGAGGGACGGTTCTGCTGGTCCAGTCTCAGGTAAGGACGTAGCTGATCAGGACTTCTTCGGAACCGGCCGCTTGATCTCGCCGAGCTCCGGTCGCCCGACGATGAGATCCCGGATCTGTTCCCACGTATTCGCCAGTTCTTCGTCCGCCGGCAATGGCCGGAGTTTTACGTAGCCTGATTTACCGCCCTCGAAGACGAATGTCGGTGTTCCGAAGACACCGTACTTCGTAACACCTTCCTCGTGGTCGACCCCGACCTGGTCGACCGTCGCCGCCTCGAAATCAGCCTTGAATTTGTCCATGTCAAGGCCCGCGCTCTGCGCCGCTTCAAACACGGTGGTTTCGGTGGTGATCTCTTTGCCTTCGACATGGCGCGCGGCAAGCATGTTGATGTGATATCGCTCGAACGCATCGTCGCCTTGCTTGCGGGCTGCCTCAGCTCCCCGGAATGCCCAGCGGCTGCGCATCGGATAGTTCGCGGGCTGCTCCCAGATTTTCCAGTCGTCACCCTCGTTGGTGTTGATCTGCTCCAGCGAAAGGTATCGCCAGGTAATTTCCAGATTATCGCCTTCGTGCTCCTTCGCCTTCTGCAGCAAGACCGCCGCAGTATAGACAAACGGTCAGGCGTAGTCGTACCAGACTTCGAGTTGTGTTGGCTGAGCCATCATCGCACTCCTTTCCCTTCGTTTCCACAGCATTTCGATACGATCAACCCGCAACCTCTGCACCGCCATTGGCGATTGCCGCAGGGTGGACCGTCCATGTTCGTCCAGTGTATCTAACGTTTGTCCGGAACGATCTGTTCCCAGGCGCGCATCACCTGGGCGCGGGTTTCGGGGATGCCGCTGCTATTGTCGATGACGACGTCCGCACGTCGCTTCTTCTCGTCCTGTGGCGGTTGAGCGTCTATTCTCTGCTGAGCCTGTGCCTTTGAGAAGTTATTGCGATCCATCAATCGCTGACGTTGGACTTCTGGATTGCAGTAGACAGTCCAGGTCTGCTGACAGTGATCGGCAAGGCCGGATTCATAGAGCTTGATCGCGTCAATCACGACAACCGGCGCGGAGGATTTCTGGCTACGTGAGAGAATCGTCTGCACCGCAGGTGAGTGGGTGATTTGTTCGAGATCGGCGAGTGCAGCTGAATCACCGAAGACGATTTCGCCGAGTCTCGGTCGATTGAGCGATCCATCGGGATTCAGCACGTCGTCACCGAAGCGACGAGCGATCTCTTGAAGAATCTCGCTACCAGGCTGCATCAGCTCGTGCACAACATGGTCGGCATCGATGACTTCCGCCCCGAGCTCGGCGAGGATCGACGAAACGAGCGACTTGCCGCAGGCAATGTTTCCCGTGATGCCGAGCAGGTATGGTCCGTCTGGCTCAGTCATTCTGAACCGCAGTGGTCTTCGCGTTCAACTCCTCGGTGCGCTCAGCCCAGGTCTCGTAGATCGTATCGAGTTGATCCTGAGTTGACTCATACTCGGCGCCGAGTGTAGAGATGCGATCGACGTCACCGGAAGCCGAGGCCTCAGCAAGATCGTTACTCAGGTCGTTGATCCGGCCCTCGAGCTGGGCAATCTCCCGCTCCATCTCTTTGACCTGCTTTTCCGCCTGTCGAATCTCTTTATCGGATGGACGCCGGCGGGACGATCCCGAGGGTTCCGGCTGGGGCGAGCCGTTCTGCTGTTGCTTACCGTGGGATTTCTTGCTGACTGACGCCGTCTCGGCTGATGTCTCTTTCCGTCGGACGTAGTCGCTGTAGTTTCCGACATGGGCCGTGATCTGCCCGTCTTCAATCGCCCAGACGCGAGTGGCGATGACGTCGATGAAGTAGCGGTCGTGAGAGACAAACAGAATTGTGCCGTCATAGGCCGCCAGAAGAAGCTCCAGCGCTTCACGGGACTCGATGTCCAGATGGTTGGTCGGTTCGTCAAGGATCAGGAAATTCGCCTCTTCAAGTGTCAGCTTTGTCAGCGCCAGTCGTGATCGCTCACCACCGCTGAGGGCAGAAACAGGTTTGAAGACGTCGTCATCGCTGAACAGATAGCGACCCAGCAGGTTCCTGGCTGCTCCTTCTTCCATCGGCCGAGCCTCGCGAATGGTATCCAGCACGGTAAGCGAAGTGTCCAGGCCTTCGTGCCCCTGTGCGTAGTAGGCCGGTTTGACATTCGTCCCATAGCTGAAGGTGCCATCAAGCGCCCTGAGATCGCCGAGCAATGTCCGCAGCAACGTGGTCTTGCCGCCACCATTCGGTCCGACGATGCTGACGCGCTCGCCGCGCTCGATCTCGAGCTCTCCTGTTTTAACGAGTACAGTCGGCTCATCGCCACGTTCGTCCGGCGGATAACCGATTGTCATTGGTTTCGTGGTCAGTACAACCCTGCCGCTACGTGCCGCGGCGGGCAAACTCGCTTTGAGCGACTTCTGTTCTTCCGGTTTCGGGATTCGTTCCAGCCGGGCAAGCCGGGTTTCCCGTCCCTGGGCTTCCTTGGTTCGCTGGCCGGCCTTGTATTTCCGGATGAACTCTTCCGTCTCCTTGATGAACTGCTGCTGAGCTTCGTACTCGGCCAACCACCGCTTGCGGCGTTCCTCCCGCAGTTTCACAAAACGGTTGTATGGAGCAGGATAGTCTTCCAGCCGCCCGAAATTCATATCGAGCGTTCGAGTGGTCACCCGGTCAAGGAAATAGCGATCGTGTGAGACGACCAGGAATGCCCGGTTCCATGACCGGAGAAACTCCTCAAGCCATTCAAGGGCTTTCAGATCGAGATGGTTGGTCGGCTCGTCGAGTAGCAGGAGGTCTGGCTCCCCCAGCAGCGCCTGAGCCAGGGCGAGCCTTGTCTTCTGCCCACCGCTGAGGTGACGAGCCTGCCAGGAGAACTCGTCTTCACTGAACCCGAGGCCGGAGAGTACCTGGTCAGTGCGGTGGTCCATCTCGTAACCGCCGAGGAACTCGAACTGTTCGGTGAGTTTCCCATAGCGATGTATTAGGCGATCGAGCGCGTTGCCGGATGCATTGACCATGTCATCCTGAACCTGCTCCATCTCACGCTCGATTTCGTGTACTCGATTGAACGCCTGAAGCGCCGCTTCGCGGATCGTTTCTTCACCGGTAAACGTTGCTTCCTGGGCAAGATAGGTTGTCTGCAGCCCGTTCTTGCGAACGATTCGCCCGGTGTCTGGCTGGTCCAGTCCGGCGGCCATTCGCATCAGGGTGCTCTTGCCGCTTCCGTTGACGCCTACGAGGGCGACGTGCTCCCGTTCCTGAATCTGGAACGTCACGTTGCTGAAAATCAGGTCAGTAATGAAGGTCCGGGAGACACCTTCAACGGAGAGTATCGTCGTCATTCATGCCACTATCTGCGTTGAGTTCGGGTTCGCGGTGGCTGCCTCAGCCCCACCGATTACATCAACCCCGATTGTACCCTCTGTTTGCCGGGTCGTGGGTGGCGGTGCCGGGAGGTAGGGTCGGGCACCGCTTCCGGACTATCTGGAGTGCTTCGAAGCCGGCGATTGGCCGTGTGCGGCCCCGATGACTCCGGAGTATAATCGCTGCCACACTCGATACGGACAGCGCCGGGATGGCCTGTCAGCTGACTTTGGGAGGGATCAACGATGCTGTGGCCGGTAACGGCAGAGCGGGATAGCTCCGGACGCCTGACCATCGGCGATATCAGCGTGCCTGATCTGGCCGATCAATACGGTACGCCGCTCTATATCTACGACGAGCGTACGATTCGACAACAGTGTCGCTCGTATCGTGAGGCGTTTCAGCAGGTCTATCCCAATAACCGGGTAGTTTACGCCGGGAAGGCTTTTCTGGCTCCATCTCTGATTCAGATCATTCACGAGGAAGGGCTCTCGCTCGATGTGGTATCGGGCGGAGAACTATATGTAGCAATCCAGTCGGGCTTTCCAGCCGAGCGTATTACATTCCATGGCAACAACAAAACGCCGGATGAACTCCGGATGGCGCTCGATGCCGGTGTCGGCGAAATCGTCATCGACAATTTTTATGAGATCGAGCTTCTGTCCGGGTTGCTGGCCGAGCACGGCGGCACAATTGACGCGCTGCTGCGACTGAACCCCGGGATTGATACGCACACGCATGACTATCGGAAAACCGGCATCGTCGATTCCAAATTCGGTCTGCTGATCGAGACCGGTGATGCGGCGGACGCGGTCGAGCGAATAACACAGGTCAATGGCATCCGTTTACGCGGCTACCATATCCACTTGGGGTCGCAGATTTTCGAGATCGAGCCCTATGTGGCCGCAATAGAGGC
This sequence comes from Thermomicrobiaceae bacterium, assembly GCA_040904465.1. Classification (GTDB taxonomy): domain Bacteria; phylum Chloroflexota; class Chloroflexia; order Thermomicrobiales; family Thermomicrobiaceae; genus SLMJ01. Next base: position 5,307 of record JBBDTL010000068.1, read on the forward strand.
CCTGTTTGGATTTGCCACTCAGATGCGAGAGCGTTTCGGTATCGTTCCAGACCAGATATCTCCCGGTGGCGGACTTGGTATTCAGTACGAATCGACTGATCCAGATGCGTCGGTCGCTGATTTTGCGAAGGCCGTTGCGGATGCGACGAAACGCGGTGCGGAAGAGATGGGCATCGAACTGCCGGAGCTGGTGGTTGAGCCAGGACGGTCGATCATCGGTCCAGCTGGTGTGGCTGTTTATCGCGTGGGCAGCGTGAAAGATATCCCGGGAGTCCGTCGGTACGTCTGTGTCGATGGCGGAATGGCCGACAACATCCGGCCGCCGCTGTATGACGCTGTTTACGAGGCGGCAGTGGCGAACCGGAGCGGTGGGAACCAGGCGACGGTGACGATTGCCGGGAAGTATTGCGAGTCTGGTGACGTTCTCATCAAGGACGCCCGATTGCTGGACCCGGAACCGGGTGACCTGATAGCCGTTCCAGCTTCGGGTGCCTATTGCCTTGCGATGGCAAGCAACTACAACATGGCGCTGCGCCCGGCGGTTGTCATGGTCCGTGATGGTCAGGCGACCGTGATGCAGCGACGTGAACGGTATGAAGATCTGTTGGCGCGTGACGTTACGCCAGGCGGAATTCCCGTACGCTAACGTTCTGGCAGATTTGCTTCATCGCTCGTGCCGTAGTATCACTAGAGTGCCGCATAATCTAATGAACCGAGACTTTTTCCGGTTGTAGGGAACTGCACCGTGGCTCAGACCTCCCGAGTTTCATCTGAACAAGATGTACCCCGTGGGCAGGATATGCCTCCACCAGGGAATCTGGACGGCTACGCCGATGGGCTCCCTGTGGATGCGTTCGTCGCTCCTGTCGACGAGCTGGTGGAACATGCCCGGTTGCAGGGGTACCTGACCGTCGAAGAACTGGCCCTGGCAGCGTCGGCCGATGCCGGCACAGTGGACGAGATTGCTGATCAGCTTACTGAGCTGCAGATCCCCGTCGTCGAGATCGGTGCAAACGGGGCGCTTGTCGAGGTAGACCCCCGCGAAACCGCTGTCGAGACGGTCGTTCCGTCCGCGGACGATCTTTCTGGGGTTTCGATTGACGATCCAGTCCGTCTCTATCTGCGTGAAATTGGCCGGGTCCCGTTGCTGACCGGTGAGCAGGAAGTGACTCTCTCACAAGCGATGGAAGCGCGGGAGTATCTCATCCGGATTCAGAATGAGTCACCGGTCAACGGAAGCGCACCGAGCAGTCCATTATCGACAGGCACACGTATTTATCAGTCGTTCGTCGAGGGATGGCCGCTCGCCTACGACTTCTACTGCGCAGCCTTTGCAACTCACCCGGCGAAGACGAAGCAGCAAGTTCTGGATGCGGTGCTACCGATCACAAGTATCTCCGAGGACGTTATTGATTCGGTTTGCGAGCGGCATTCGATCACTGCCCGCGAACTTGAAGAATCTCTGCGGCTCTGTCGGGTAGAGTACGCGCTGTTGCCGATCGAGGTGCAATCATTGCTCTCGTCGGTTGAGTACCTCCCCTCGGAAACTGAGGTCTATGCTGTCTTCCGGGCTATCTCCGGGTCACTGCCTGCCCGATGGTCTGAGACCATAGCCCGGGGCGATGCGGCTCGTCAGCGATTGACCGAATCCAATCTCCGGTTGGTCGTCAGCGTCGCCAAAAAGTATGTCGGCCGCGGGATGTCGATGCTTGATCTGGTTCAGGAAGGCAACCTTGGCCTTCTGAGAGCGGTGGAAAAGTTCCAGTATCACAAGGGGTTCAAATTCTCGACGTATGCGACCTGGTGGATCAGACAGGCGATTACGCGCTCGATCGCCGATCAGGCGCGGACCATCCGGATACCGGTTCACATGGTTGAGACGATGAACCGGGTTAGCCGCACGGCAAGGCATTTGCACCAGACGCTCGGTCGCGAGCCAACGACGGAAGAGATCGGCGTAGAAGTCGAGCTACCGCCGGAGCGGGTGCGTGAGGTGCAAAAGATTTCTCAGGAGCCGGCATCGCTTGATTCTCCGGTTGGTGAGGAAGACGACAGCACGCTGGGCGACTTCATCGAGGACACCCGGGCACTGGCCCCGGCCGATGCCGCAGCGTTCCACATGCTCAAAGAGCAGGTAGAAGAGGTGCTCTGGAGTCTGGGTGAACGGGAGCGTCAGGTGCTCGAGATGCGGTTCGGTCTCGACGGTGGGCGGATCCGCACGCTGGAGGAAGTCGGCCGGGAGTTCGGAGTTACCAGGGAGCGAATCCGTCAGATCGAAGCCAAAGCGCTTCGTAAATTGAGGCACCCCACCCGAAGCAAGAAGCTCCGCGACTATCTGGAGTAGAATTATCGATTGCCAGTGGCTGTCGGTCCGGCGAACAGCGATTTGCGCCGGGCAGGATCAATGCTGCATGCCAGATAGACATTCAACCATCAACGTTTGCTCCAGATTGAGGAACCATGTTTTACGATCGCGCGAAGATTTACATCAAGGGCGGGGATGGCGGCAATGGAGCCGCAACGTTCCGCCGAGAGAAATACATTCCACGCGGGGGACCCGACGGTGGTGATGGCGGTCCGGGCGGGAACATCTACTTCCGGGTGGATGCCCAGGCCAACACGCTGATCGACTTCCGGTACCAGCAGCATTTCCGCGCTGAGCCGGGCACGAACGGCGCACGCCAGAAGAAGCATGGCAAGACCGGCGACGACATGTTCATTGACGTGCCTCCGGGAACCGTGATTTACGACGACGAAACTGGCGAGCCGCTTGCCGATCTGCTCGAACACGGAGATCTCTATCTCGCCGCTCGCGGTGGTCACGGTGGGAAAGGCAACACCCGGTTCAAGACCTCGACCAGGCAAGCTCCGAGGATCTCCGAGAACGGTGAGCCGGGCCACGAAACGTGGGTTCGCCTGGAGCTTAAAGTCATTGCTGATGTCGGGCTGATCGGATTCCCGAATGCCGGCAAGTCGACCATTCTGAGCGCAGCCAGCGCGGCACGACCGAAAGTCGCCGATTACCCGTTCACGACGCTCGAGCCAAGCCTGGGCGTGGTGGATATTGGTGGCGCTCGGGGCAACAGCTTCGTGATGGCCGATATCCCGGGACTGATCGAAGGAGCTGCCGAGGGGGTCGGGCTTGGTCACGAGTTCCTGCGCCATATCGAGCGGTGCCGTCTACTGTTGCACGTTATCGACGGGTCCGGCGGACTCGAAGAGCGAGACCCGGTTGCCGACTTCCACAATATCAACCGGGAGCTCGCCGAGTATTCGGCATCGCTCTCGGAGCGGCCGCAGATCGTTGCGGTCAATAAGATGGACCTTCTGGAAACTCAGGAAAATCTGGAGCGCATCCAGGCAGCGGTCGATGAGGTCGGGTTTCAGCTATTCCCAATATCGGCAGTTACGGGTCAGGGTGTTGACAAGCTTATGCAGGCAGTCGGTCAG
>JBBDTL010000069.1:0-8744 GCA_040904465.1 Thermomicrobiaceae bacterium
CTGAGCGTCTGAGGCCATATTAAGCCGGTAGAGATCGTCAGGCGCGATTCTTCGGATCTGTGAGTCTTGATCGGTGCCCATAGTTCCCCCAATATGCGGCGATTCATGGTACTCGGCTGGCGATGCATCAGCAGACGGCTTCTAAATTCCGGGTTATCGTAGCACAGACCTTCGGCTGAAACGGAAGGCCTCTTGCGAATCAATTCGCTGCCGCGCAGGATCGGCGAGAACGGACCGCATGCTGTACCACAGTTAGTGTGGAGCGGTTAGCTTTATCTGTCGACGCTGCGCGCAGGCGTCGCTCATCAGGGGTGGTCAGGTGCTCGGTAACTTGGTGCCAGAAGGATTCGAATCAAACGCCAATTATCGGTTCGGCCTGCTCCAGCGTGCGTATCTTCGCTACAGCGCGATACATGGACATATCTATGCTGCGGCGATCTCATACTTTTCTATGATCTCGCTCTTCCCGTGGTTGATTTTCATCCTGACTTTGCTGTCATTTCTGGTAAGAGACCCTGTTGTGCAGAGCCAGATCGTCACCCAGGTAGTTGAACAGTTCCCTCCCGGCGCCCGGATACGCATTGAGCTCAGGAGTTTTGTCGCCGAGATTACCTTGAGGCGAAGTGGACTGATCGGATTCGCCGGGCTCGTCACCACGGTGATCGTCGCAAGCGAAGCATTTCGTTCGCTCCGTTTCGCCCTCAACACGATATTTGGAACTCCCCAGACCCGCACGTTCTTGCGCGGACGCGCTCTGGATCTGCTCGGAATGGTCGTCGTGCTGATCTTTGGCCTGATCACCACCTTGCTCGCGATCGTCCTCCAGTTCAACTGGGTGTCGGAAAATAGCTGGATACTTGGTCCGGAAGGCACGGTCCTGACCAACATCGCCCGCTACCTGCTACCGCTGTTGATTTCGTTCGTCGCGTTCACGTTGATGTACCGTATCGTCCCTGAAATACGGCTGGACTGGAGCGTGCTATGGATTCCCGGATTGATCGCCGCGGCTGGATTCGAACTGGCCCGTCTGGGGATGCAGGTTTTCCTCAACTACTTCGGTCGGTTTCAGCAGCTCTATGGCGCGCTCAGCGTGACCGTCGTCACGCTCGTGTTCGTATTTATCGTCGCGAATATCGTACTGCTCGCAGCCGCTCTCGCCTGGGAAATTGCTCAGGATAGATCGGATGCGAAGGAGTGATAGTGTGTTAGCTGTTGCTCGACGGAGGCGTGTCGTCTCGGCAGGAATCACTCATCGATTCCGCGCATCCGAAGACTGATCTGCCGGAGTTCAGCCAGAATCTGATCTCGTTCGGTGTTATACGACTCTTCATCGATATCACCACGCTCGTAGTCGGCTTCCAGCTTATTGAGCTCTGAGGCGAGTTCAAGCCGCTTGCGTTCCAGCTCGTCAGCATCCGGTTCCTCCACGGAATCATTGCCATCTTCAGCCACGGGTCCACCCGCAGTCGATTTCTGACGTCGCTGCACCACCTGATAGATCAGAACTGCACCGATAACCAGCCCGACTCCTGCCGCAATTGAGGCCAGGAACGTGCTCATCGCAACCGGGAGGTTCCAGTTCTCCCGTGGCAGTCCAGATATCTCGACACCAAAGGAGTCGCCAACCACTGGTCGATCTATCGCCAGCACCTCATAGGTGTTTTCGTTGCCGATCTGCTGGACACCGGCAGGTTCGAGAATTTCGGAGCTGATATCGAAACTGTCTTCCTGGACCAGCACTCGGAGCGTTTCTGTCGCCATCGCCGTACCTACTGAAAGCTCCGCTGACGTCCCCTCGTATGGGATCTGGTAGCTGATCATTGGGTTGTGACTACCAGGGTCGACCGGACCGGTCGAAACGAGGACTGTATCTTCATCGTCGGCAAACGACATCTGGCCGAAATCGAACCCTGGTTGCGGTGCGACCTGATTGGCATTCTCCGGCACTGCGAGCCGTAGGACTTCACCGTTCTCGTCCCCAACGAACACACGGTCACTGTCGTTTGCGAGCGCAATGATCTCGAGAATCTCGACGATCGCCGCTTCTTCGTCCGCATCGGCGATCACGATCCCACGAGAGACGAGTCGTAACACCGAAGGGTCATTCGTCTGCTCATAGACGGTGATGTCTCGCTCGGTTTCGGGTTCCTGGCTGAGCAGAATCATCCCGCTGGTGAACTCAATACCTTCGTAGAACACTTCGACAAGAAACGCTTCATTATCTAAAATCGGGAGATCAGAGAACTCGTAGGTGCCGTCGGATGCTACCTCAGTAGTGAACGTCTCGACAGCGTCCATTTGCTGAAAGCGTGTGAGGACGACTTCGAGACCCTCGACGTCCCCACCGTCCTCGGTGCCATTTGTGACCTGGCCAGAAACGCTGCCAGTTTCGGGTTCTTCATCCTGCGCCATCGCGGCGGCGGGGGAAAGTGCAAGCAAGACGAGGCAAACGATCGCGAAACGGCGAGACATCCGGAACCACACTCCCACTGAGCAGCTTCAGGACACCGTCAACACGGTGCCACAGCGAAAGTCTACCAATCGCACAGCCCTGATTTGACGGGAATTCTCTGCGACCGCCTTCCGGCCTAGTCCGCAGCCCGGGGTGTTGTTTCCGGGATCGTCGCCTGATTCTGATAGGCGCGGTCGAGCACCTCCACAAGATGCAGTACTTCGACGTCTATGCCACGCCCACGAAGGATCCCCTGCAATTGCAACATACAACCCGGGTTCGCTGAGACGATGAGCTCCGGCTCGACTGACAGTGCGTTGTCGACTTTTCTATTGCCCAGCTCGCGGGCGCTATCGGGCTGAGTGACATTGTAGACGCCGGCGCTGCCGCAGCATAGTGACGACTCGGGCATCTCGACCAGTTGCAGTTCGGGGATTTCGTTCAGCAGGGAGCGCGGTTGTGCAGTGATCCGCTGAGCATGCGCCAGATGACATGGTTCCTGATAGGTCGCGCGAACCGGCATCGGACCCGGAGTCTCGCGCAAGCCCACATCCGCCAGAAACTCCGTGACGTCCTGCACCTTCTCGCTGAATGCGCTGGCGCGTTCTGCGTAGGCTGGATCTTCGTGGAGGAGATGATCGTACTCTTTCAACGCGGCACCGCACCCGGCCGAGTTGATAATCACGGCATCATAGGTGTCGAGCTCGAACGCGTCGATATTCCGCCGGGCGAGCTCCCGTCCGCCATCCATATCCCCACCGTGGACGTGGAGTGCCCCGCAACACGCTTGCTCGTTTACCGCTGTTACGTCATAGCCGTTCCGGTTCAACACCCGGATCGTCGCCTGATGAACGTCAGCAAACGCGGTGCTCATGATGCAACCGGTAAACAAGGCAACGCGACCGCGAGTCTCCCCTGCGGCCGGCCAGGTCTGGCCAGTAGGTGAAAGAAATTCGTCGCTCAACGGCGGCAACATCGCCTCCTGCTCGGCCAGGCCGATCAGATTCAGCACACCGCTCTTCCGCACGGCCGATTGCAGACCACTTCGCTGATAGAGCTTGAGTCCGTGACTGGCAGCGCGCAATCGCCGCATATCCTTGAAAATGAACCCGTACGTCAGCCCCTTGACTGCACGCGCCGGTACCCCGCCGCCATTGTTCGCTCGCTCCAGTTGAGCCCGGGACGCTTCGAGGATCTGCCCGTACTCGACGCCGGATGGACAAACCGCTTCGCAGGCCCGGCAATTGAGACAGAAGGACATCTCATGTTCGAAGATCGGATCCATCATGTCCATCCGGCCTTCGCTGACCGCTTTGATCAGCCAGATACGCCCTCGCGGAGATGAGCGTTCCTTGCCGGTCAGAACATACGTTGGGCAGGTTGGAAGGCAGAAACCACAATGAACGCACGAACGTATGACGTTCTTATCCGGGATATCCGGCTCACTGAATGTCCGCATCGAAGTGTCAGTCATACTATTCCCTGTTGTTACCAATCAACGCTTTTCGATCGCCTACAGACGTCCAATGTACCGACCGGGATTCAGTACTCGATCCGGATCAAAGTTCGCTTTCAACGCCTCGATCATGCTGAATCCCGCCCTGGCTCCACCGAACACGTCAACGTGCTGCTTGATTTCTACCGGCGCAGTCATAACCGTACAGTGGTCTCCGTGCCTGGAAAGTGAATCAAGGAACCCGCTGTCAAACCCGGTGATCGCAGCGCCACGTGGGATACGCAGGTAGCAAAGCCCACTGCCGTAATCGAGCGTCAATCTGGCGTTTTCAACTGACGTCAGAGCGTCGGAGAGCGACTTCGCGCATGCGCCCAGTTTCGAAGCAGCCTGGCCTAGCCGGATTGCAATGTCCGGCGAGGTGGGACGCTGATCCATTGCGGCACAAATCGCCACCCAGCGAGCTTCTGATCGCTCAGTCGAATCCTCGATCACGACGTCTTGTGCCTGGTCCCCGATGTATTCAACAACTCGTTCGGCTTGCCGGACAACTGCAGAGGGAGGCGCTTCACAACGAACGGATATCGCCCAGCGACCATCGTCAGTCTCCGAAATCTCAGCACTTGCTGCGGCGTTCAGGACAACAACTGCCGTTACTCCCAGCTGGGACTGGACGATCTCCTTCGCCGCGGTGTCCGCCTGGTCAAGCGAATCGAACGTCGCAATCACCGTTCGTTCCGATTGCGGTTTTGGAATCACTTTGAAATTGATCGAAATGATCAAACCGAGCGACCCCATCGCACCATGGTGCATACGCATCATGTCGAAGCCAGTGACATTCTTGACGACCTGACCACCAGCCTTCGTCACCGTGCCATCCGTCGCCATGACACTCATACCGATGATCAGGTCCCGCAGCGGACCATAACCGAGCCTTCTTGGCCCGGATGTTCCGGTCGCGGTCACCCCGCCGATCGTCGCCTGGCCAGGGTCGACGGCGTCCACAGGCAGAACCTGCCGGTTCTCGCCAAGCATCTGGTTCAGATCCTGTAGTCGGCAACCGGTCTGCACTGACATCGTCATGTCGTCCGGATCGTACCGAAGGACCTCATTCAATTCGGTCATATCAATCCCGGCGTCGAAGCGATCCGGGAGATTCCCCAGCCCCATTTGCGTGCCACCGCCCCATGGAATCATGGAAAGGTCATCGGCATGCGCGCTGCGCACCAGCTCTGAAAGCTCCGCGACGGAGGCGGGACGAACAACACTCGCTGGTGTCCGCTCGTCCACAGCGAACCGTTCGGGGTCTCGCGTCTCGGCGGTTGTCAGTAGCTCTGAAAACGGCCGGGTTGTCGTACCTGGCTCAGACGACATGGATACCTATCTTCTCCCACTTCGCATGCTCCTTGAGGGAATCGATCTCGCCGCAGCCAGTTCCACTAGGGAATATTTTGTCCGGGTTGAAATATTGCAGCGGATCGAAACTCTGCTTGAGACCGGCCATCGCCGCAAGATCATCGGGCGAGTACATCATCGTCAAGTGATCCTTTTTCTCGAGCCCAATCCCATGCTCGCCGGAGATAGCGCCACCAACATCTACGCACCAGTGAAGCATCTCTGTCCCGGCGTTCAGCACGCGCTCCAGCTCACCCGGCTTGTAGCGGTCAAACAGGATTAATGGGTGAAGATTCCCGTCGCCCGCATGAAAGACATTGGCAATCTGCAGCTTGTAGTCGCGGGCGATCTCTCCGACCCGATTCAGTGTTTTCGGGAGCATCGTGCGCGGAACCACCGTATCCTGCAGGTAGTAATTGGGAGTCAGCCGTCCCATCGCCCCGAAAGCAGCTTTTCGACCCAGCCAGAGGAGATCTCGCTCGGCCTTGGACGTGGCCACCCGGACATCGACCGCATCGTGCTGTTTGCATATCGCAACGATCTCATCGGTACTTTCAGCCACAGCTTCAGCCAGACCGTCGATCTCGATCAGCAATACTGCACCGGCATCCAGCGGGTAACCGGCACTGAACGCCGCCTCAACGGCCTGAATCGTTAACGCGTCCATCATCTCGAGAGCGGCCGGAAGTATTCCCGCGGCAATAATTGCGCTCACTGCGCCTGAAGCCGAATCGATAGTCGGGAACGGCGCCATTAGAACGTTGACGTCTTCCGGGTTGCGGGTCAGCCGTACCATCGCTTTGGTAACGATCCCGAGGGTTCCTTCGGAACCAACCAGAACGCCGGTCAGATCAACACCCGGCGTCTCCGGAGATGCACCGCCGACCCAGATCAGTTCGCCATTCGGCAAAACGACCTCAAGGCCGAGAATGTGATTGGAGGTCACGCCGTACTTCAGGCAGTGCGGACCTCCACTGTTATTGGCGACGTTGCCGCCGATCGTGCAGGCTTTTTGAGAAGATGGATCGGGGGCGAAGAAGTACCCGTCCGGCGTCGTCTTCGTCGAGAGATCAAGATTGATAAGTCCCGGTTCGACGATCGCGTACCGGTCCAGGTAGTTCAGTTCCAGGATCTTTGTCATGCGGGTAAGCACGACCATGATCCCACCCCTGGCAGCAATTGCCCCTCCGGCCAGGCCAGTTCCCGCGCCACGAGGAGTTACCGGCACATTGAAATCCCTGGCTATCCGGACTACCTCGGCTACCTGCTGCGAGGTTGTCGGCAGGACGACAAAGTCCGGTTGATGGCTGCCGGCGACCGCCTCGTCGGAAGCGTCGTATTCATAGACCAGGAGATCGTAAGGATCATCGAGTATTCCGTCGAGACCGACTGCCTCAACCAGACGTTCACGCAATTGCCGGGGTGCCACGCTTGTGCCTCCGTTACACGCTTTAAGGAAACTGGCTGGATCGCTGCTTGCTTCACTGAGTATGCCGGAGGCGAGCCCGACCCGCAAACCGCGTGTGTCATAATCGGGCCCGGGATTGGTACACGAGATGGAGGTATAAACGTGACCGCAGAGGAAACGAACTACTGGATCATCGTCGGCTCCCCCGAGAATTTCGCCGCAACACGGGAACACAACTTCACGATTCAGGGAATGAAGACCCGGCAGCGAAAAAAAGCGGCCCGGATGAAGCCGGGCGACAAGATCGTCTACTACATCACTGGCAAGAAGGCGTTCGGCGGCATCGCCACGATTACGTCCGAAGCGTTTGAAGACTCCACGATTATCTGGAAAAGCACGAACTCGAAAAGACAGGAGGAGGTCTATCCGCACCGGGTCAACATCGAACCGGATGTGATACTGGATGAAGACAACTTCCTCGATGCCGAAGAACCTGCCCTCAAGACGAAGTACGTCCAGAAATGGCCGGCCAAGAACTGGACTCTTGCATTTCAGGGGAATGTACACAACATTGATAAAGAAGATTTCAATGTGCTCCGCGCGGCGATCGACGAGCATGCTCGCGCTCGCTCAACGTCTCGAGGTTGACGCGATATGAGAACTGGACAGATCATTATTGGCACATTGATCGCGTTCGCAGTGTGCGTCGTTTGCCTCCTGCCGCCCGGCATCCACTTCGTGACCGGCCCACTGGGTCCACTCATAGGTGGATATGTGGCGGGAAACAGGCTCAAGCTCTCCGGAGCTGAGGCCGCAGTCGTAGGGGTAGCGATGGGTCTGGCTATCGGTGTGACACTGATCATCGCCTTCGAGTACCTCGCATTCATGCCGGATCTGGCCTTGCAGGCCAGCATCCCGTTGAGCTTCGTCGCCTCGATCTATATGGGTGTGCTTGGCGCTGTCGGCTCATGGTTCGCGTCCCGCGGTAGCAAGTGACGTCAGTCGCCCAGGTCGGAAGCGGCGTTAGCCCCGTGGGTCTCCGCTACAAGCAGTTGATCGGCCAGCGTGTCAGCATCGACTGGCCAGAATCGCCGTGGTCTCGGGCGATTGACTCCTGGGCTGCCAGATTCCGGCTTGCATTCCCGTATTATCTCCACCCAGCGTGCTGGAATCGCAGAGAGTCCATGCACCGCGCCGAGCAATGCGCCACAGATTGCAGCGTTTGTGTCGGTATCTCCGCCCCTGCCAACGGTATCCACGAGGGCTTCCTCAAATGATTCCTGGTTCAGGAGCTGGTAAAACGCGTTCTGTAAGGCGATCAGCACCCATCCTTGCGATCGCAGAAACGTCGCTGGCGGAGCATCCCGGGCGTCGACCAGCGCCTGTCTGACAGAATCCACAAGGTGGAGCTCGGCGCTGATGTTCTCAGCGTATTCGAACGCCTCGGGGGGAGTTAATTGCTTGTTAATGGATTGGGCGACAGTCAGCACGAAGACGACGTTTGCGTCCTGAGTGACCTCGTTCGGATGGGTGATCCAGGCATCTTCCCTGGCATATCGAGCCGTCCGATCCTCGTCGATGCCGGAAGTAAATATCCCGAGCGGGCTGATTCGCATCAAGGCGCCATTCGCTTGCGATTCATAATTTGGCGTCCCCTGGAGCCCGGCTCGTACGGTGTTCCCAATATCGAAGGGTCCAGAATTCAGCCAGTCGATATACGCTTCACGAGCCGCATTCTGGTCGTAGCGACCGTTTTCGACGATCGACCGCGCCAGAGCTAGCGCCATCTCCGAGTCGTCGGTCGGTTGACCCGCAATCGTGTTCCAGGTGCCGCCATCATGCATGTCGCGGACCCCTCCCGGGTACCGCGACGAGATCTGATCGGGAGACTGGAACTCGACCAGACTGCCCAGCGCGTCACCAATTAATTGCCCGAACAGGCAACCCCTGGCGTGGTCCTGTTTCGCATTCATAGACATCTCTCTCTTGATCGCGCCCAATTATCCGTTGCCAGGATGCGAGCCCTCCCGGCTACA
>JBBDTL010000070.1:0-1451 GCA_040904465.1 Thermomicrobiaceae bacterium
GTCCCGCAGATCTGACGTGTCGAGTTTCCGGATTTCGGTGACGGATGATTCGCGGTTTACCAGCGCATGCTCCAGGGGCGGTCTGATGGAAATCTGATTGATACGCTCGATCGAGCGTTGTGTCTCTGGATCGAAGTGACGCAGCGAATCGATTTCATCTCCGAAGAGGTCGAGCCGGATTCCGTAGCTCTCAGACGGTGGGAAAATGTCGATGATCCCGCCCCGACGAGAGATCTGACCCGGTTCCCTGACGAGCTTCACCATCTGGTATCCCAGCGACAGCATGCGACTGAGGAATTGCTCCACGTCGAGTTGCTCGCCGATCTTGAGGGTGAATGACTGCGCCGAGAGTTCACCTGGTGAACTCAGCATCTGCGTCATCGCCCGGGCAGCGGCGACCGTCACCGATGGCTCTCGCTGGTGCAGAGACTGAAGAATCTCGACACGACGCGCGGAAGCATCACGGTCGATAGGGACCATCTCATAGGGGAGAGATTCACTGACCGGCCACAGCCGGACATCCAGCGAAGAACCATCCAGATACTCGGCGAGCGTTGCGGTAACCTGTTCGGCAACATCCTGACGAGAGGTGATGATCAGGACGGGAACGCGCACCGTATGAATCAGCGCGGCGACGGTCGCCAACCGAGCTGCGCCGCCTACGTCGCTGACTGACAATGGTCGCGCTGCGCGGACCCGCGAGACTCGTTCGCTTAGCTGGCCAAGTTCAGGGGTTGCAGCCAGGTCACGGATCAGACTGCTCAATGCCACTCGGTAACGTCCTCTACCTTGAATGCTGCACGCCAAGACGGCCCAGATCACGAAACGATAACCTGAGCGATCGTGGCAGGACAACCTATTATAGCCGGAACGTCTCAGTCTCGCTTCGATGCGCAGGCATACCTTGCAACTGAGAAGGATGTATTCTCAGATGCGAGCGTTTCCTGTATAGTATGCCGTGTTCCAGCCAGACCGCATGCAGGGGAGCGGATGATGCAGACACCCCGCGCGAAGTTGATAGCCGCGACGGCCATCGTTGTGGTGGTGTTTAGCTTGATCATGGTCATTACCCGCGGTGATCGATCCCGCGATCTCGTCCTGCAAATTAAACCGGCAGATTCGTCGGAAGACGTGACTGTCCATGTCGGAGGAGCAGTCGAGAACCCGGGCCTTTTTGCGCTCCCCAGAGGTTCACGGGTTGCCGAAGCGCTTGAACTGGCCAGGCTATCAGATACGGCTGAAACCTCGAGCCTGCCGCTTGCCCGGGTCCTCGAAGACGAGCAGACGATTACTGTCCCTGAAAGGCCGGCTGCCACACCGCAAGGAGATTCAGGGGCTGACATCCAGGAAATATCGCCGGACACTCAGGTGATCGACATCAATCAGGCGTCTGAAACTGAGCTGGCTGATATGCCTGGAATCGGACCCGTGCTCGCCGGGAAAATACGGGA
>JBBDTL010000071.1:0-8695 GCA_040904465.1 Thermomicrobiaceae bacterium
GAGACGAAAAAGGGCGAAGACCTCGCGGAAGATCTCGAGAACCTGGCAACGTTGCGCGGACTGGTTGACGCGTAACGGCGAACGCACTTCGAGAGGGGCCAGAGAGCCTGTCTCAGAACGCTTCGATGGTAGACGGCTACCTCCGTGTAGCCCATCTTCGGTGTATTCCTGTGCAAGTCGCGTCAGTGGTCAGCCGGGTCAAAAGCGTATCGTGTAGCTGTTGACGGAACCATCGGCGCAGACGGAGCTGCGCGTCTACCGAATCTGCATTTTGAGACAGCCTCCAAGCTGCCGTCCCTACCGGGGTGGTTCTGGTGGCTCGGTATCGACGATCGTGCGCTGGGCGAACAGCGATGCGACCCAGTCGACGACGATTCCCGCCCGGTTGCGGGTCCCCATCAGCTTGGTCAGATAGACCATGCGCCAGACGACCCAGGCGATGATTCCGTTGAAGACGAACGGACCTAGCTCCGCGGCAGCACGTAGCCGTCCGAGCGCGATCAACTCGCCCATCGGTTGGTACGCGAACGGGAGCAACGGTTCGCCCTGGATGATTCGGGCGAGATTTTCACCGGTTGCCTCTCCCTCCTGGACTGCCACTGCAGCATTGGGCGGGAGGGTGTTCCCGGTTTTCGGGTCGGTTGAAGCGGAGTTGTCACCCAGCGCGAAGATCGACGGCAACGTCGGGATGCGCAGGTGCTCATCGACGACGATCCGCCCGTCGCGCGCTTTCTCGACAGCCAGGCCAGCGCTAAGCGGGGTAGGCCGGATGCCGGCGGTCCAGACGATGACGTCGCCAGGGATACGCTGGTCGTCGCGCGTTACCACTGCTCCGTCGCGAATCCCGGCGACCATCGTGTTGAGCCGGACATCAATCCCGATCTTGTCAAAGCGCTTTAGCGCAAGTTCTCCGAGTCGCTTGTTGATCCCGGGCAGGACCTGGTCGCTTGCCTCGACCATGATAATGCGCACTTCGTCCCGGTCGATTTCGGGATAATAGCGAACCAGATTGTGGTAGACGAGATCGTGGAGCGATCCGGTCAACTCGATACCGGTTGCGCCGCCACCGACGATGATGAATGTCAGTAGATGACGGCGTTCGTCCGGTTCGTCGAGCTGAGTTGCGCGCTCGAAGTTCCGGACGACTTTCCGGTGCAGGTCGTGCGCATGGGTGACCGTCTTGAGGCTATAGGAGCGATCCTGAACCTCTTGCATACCGAAGTAGTTGGTCTGACTACCGAGTCCAAGTACCAGGAAGTCGTATGGTATCTGCCCGGCTGCCGTTGTCAGCACCTTGTCCATCGGGTTGAGACCGTAGATGCGGGAACAGACGAAGTTGAACCCACGCGTGGCGCAGAAGCGCCGAAGCGGGTAGGTCAGGTTCGTCGAATCGACGGCGCCCGTGCTGACCTGATAGAGGAGTGGCGTGAACAGATAGTAGTTATTCTGATCAACGAGGGTGATCTCCGCAGATCCGGGCGAGATGTGTTTCGAGAGTTCTTCAAGTGTTGAGATGCCGGCAAACCCGGCGCCTGCCACGACAATCCGGAGCTTCTCGCCATGAACCGAGCGCGATGTCTGCTTTCGGCGTCCGCGGACGCCGATCCATCCCGCCACGCCGAGTCCGGCGGATACTGCCGCGAATTTTCCGAGTTTGCCGACCACTTATCGCTCCTGTTGGCTAATGTACGATGGTTTAGGCGTCCGGATCTGCAATCCGGTTGAATACCGCCAGCCGCGGTTCGGTCATGTCTTCCACAGCGTAGCGCAAACCTTCCCGGCTGAGCCCGGAATCCTTCACCCCACCATATGGCATGTGGTCGATCCGATACGTCGGAACGTCGTTAATGATGACCCCGCCGGCTTCGATTGACTCGAACGCTTGCAGCGCGTGCTCCAGACTGTACGTGAATACTCCCGCCTGGAGGCCGAAATCGGAGTCGTTGATGTTTGTGAAAGCATCTGTGTAGTGGCCGAACGGAAAGACGTTGACGAGCGGTGCGAATGCCTCGCGCGAGCAGACAAAACTCTCCCGGGGAGCGTTGGTGATGACTGTCGGCTGGAAGAATCTCCCGTCGGCCTTGCCTCCGCAGAGAACCTCTGCTCCCTGCGATCTGGCGGCTTCGATCCACTCGGCGGTTCGATCAGCTGCCTTGTCGTCGATCATCGGTCCGAGGTGGGTCGACTCGTCCAGCGGATCACCGATGTGCATGTTGCCGATCTCATCAAGCAGCGTTTCGAGGAACTCGTCCATCCGCTCCTGATGCACATAGACGCGTTGCACGGAGATGCAGACCTGACCGGCATAGGCAAAGGCGCCGACGCGGCATCGCTGTGCCGCCAGTTTAACGTCCGACCGTCGATCGACGATCACACCGGCGTTTCCGCCGAGTTCGAGCACGACCTTTTTCTTGCCGGCACGGGCCTTCATATCCCAGCCGACATTGGGTGAGCCGGTGAAGCTGAGCATCGAGTACCGGTCATCGGTGACCAGTTTGTCCCCGATTTCGCGGTCCATCGGCATGATGCTCACCGCGCCTTTCGGCAGGTCTGACTCATCGATGAGCTCTGCGAACGTGAGCATCGTCAGCGGATCATGCGTCGGCACTTTCAAGACAATCGGATTTCCGGATGCGATGGCAGGGGCGACTTTGTGGAGCGCCAGGTTGAGCGGGAAGTTGAAGGGCGAAATGCCCGCGATCGGGCCGATCGGGAAGCGACGGGTGAATCCGAACCGTCCGGCGGACGACGCCATCAGGTCGAGCGGGATCGTCTCTCCGCCGATGCGCTTGGCCTCTTCAACCGCTGTTTGAAGGGTGAAGACTCCGCGCTTCACTTCGACCCGCGAGTCCCGTACTGGTTTACCCGATTCTCTGGTCATGAGTTCGACGAACTCGTCCTCGCGTTTCTCCAGACCATCTGCCAGTTGCTGAAGTACTTCAGCACGCTCGAAGGACTGCATATTTCGTGTCTTGTTAAATGCGCTAACCGCGGCTGCGGTGGCGTGGTCGAGATCGCTGGCTGTTGCGAACGATGTCGAACCGACAATGTCTCCGTTGTACGGATTGGTGACGTCAAGGGACTTGTCTGAGGATCTCCATTCGCCGCCGCAGTAGAAACGATAGGTTTTTGCCATCCTGAACTTCCTTTCGATCGTGTGTTGTTCGCATGCAAGACGTTCGCAGTCGAGCGTTTCACTGCCGAAGTGATCCGCAGAATCTACGCCGTCATCAGGGAAGCCCGATCGGAAATGAAAACGGGCGGGGCTGCCAATCCGGCGCTCCGCCCGCACTCGTATCAGATTGAAGCGGGTACCTCAGGCTGCTCCCCACCAGGTGTCTTCCTGCGCGCCGTAATCGGCGAGCTCGGTCTTGGTAAAGATCATGCCTTCACGCTCCTGTGTAGCGAGTTCGTATTGTCCGCTCATCGTAATCGCGTCGACGGGACAGACCTGCGCGCACATGCCGCAGAAGAGACATCGCCCGGAGCGCAGGATAAACTCGCCCAGTTCACGGTCACCCTCTTCAGAAGGCACCACATGCATCTCGAGACAGCTCGTGGGGCAGATCCGTGAACAGAGACCACAGGCAACACAGAGCGCTTCCCCGGTTTCGGGGTCAGATCGGAGCGCCGGCAGACCGCGGAATCTCCCGGGCATCTTACGGCGCTGCTCCGGGTACTGGATCGTCTGATTTGGACGAACCAGCCTCTTGAGTGTTACCCAGAATCCACTAACTTCTTCGAACACGATGTGTCCCTCGCGTTTCTGCGCTAACGTTCGATCGTTGCGAACTGAATCGATTCCTCCTGCAGGCCGTCGCCGAGTTGCAGGTAAGGAGAGTCTTCGGTCCCGAATGCGCGCACCGGCCACTGCATGGAGCCCCGCTCGAGCCTCGGGAAGGAGACGCCCTGATAGATCGGCGTCATCTTCGATATCTCATCGAGGATCAATGATGGATGACTGTAGAACAGGTTGTATCCCATGCGGTTGGCGATTTCCTGGATGTACCAGGAGTGCGCCCGGGCATCTCCCGGAGGCGAGATAGCAAATCGGACTCGCTGGATCGTTCGGTCCGCACTGGTGAAGGACCCGTCTTTCTCCAGGTACATTGCTGCCGGCAAAACGACGTCAGCCAGTTCTGACAGTTCACTACCGAAGGAGTCTTCGACAACAAGGAACTCAAGTTTCGGAAGCACGTTCAGCAATCTCTGATCGAAACCGTAGCTGTTTTCGTGCGTGTTGCCGGCAATGTACATTGCCCGGATCTCACCTGACTCGATCGCATCTATCATTTCGGTCATAGAGTAGCCCGGCACGTCAGGAAGCTCACGAATCACCCCGAAGCCGTTCTGGGCGATCTGTGATTCATTCCAGCGCGGGCTCCAGTGCGATGCGAAATGATCAACCGCGTCTGGATCCTCAACCGACTGATAGCCAGGGAGGAACGCCGGATGGCAACCCATGTCGGTTGCGCCCTGCAAGTTGGCAGGTCCTCGATAATTCATAATTCCAGCGCCCGGGACGCCGATATTTCCAGTGAGCATCGCCAGATTATTGACGGCTTTGCCGACATCGGATACATCGGCGTCAGCTTCGGTCGCTACCGTCGAGAAGATCACTGAGGGCGGATACTCTGACTCGGGGTCAGTTTCGCCCATCCGGGATCGACCGCCAGTTGCGTAGAGCAACGCAGCCTCTTCAAATTTCTGGAACGGGACGTCGAGGCTGGCCGCGACTGCTTCGGGATCCACGTTCTTCAGCGCAGACGTGAAGTATCCGTAGGTTGAATGGCCGGGATCGACCGGACGGGAAAATCCACGGTCCTCGATTATTCTGGCGAGAGCCAGCAAGACATCAGCCTGTCGCTCGACCGGCGCTTTGATCCAGACATCGCCGCGGTCGCACATCGGGGAGTGATCATCGCTGATCAAAACCAGCGCAGATTCGCGATACTTCCGGGACCAGTTGACCCAGTACGACGCGATTGGCGCCTGAGAGCCGATATCAGGACCGACCACCAGGACTGAATGCGAGTCAGTGAAGAGCTCTTGCAGTGAGTTGCTGGATGCTATGACACCAATCGACTCCAGCAAGCCAGTCTCGGTATCGATGACCGAGCGATTGACCAGACGATCGATATTGTTGGTGCCCATCACCGCGCGCGTGAACTGCTGCAGCAGGTAGCTTTCTTCATTGGTATTTTCCGGAGAAGCGAGCGCCGCGAAAGTATCGCCCTGATAGTGCTTCAACTTGTCGGCGACGGTATCGAGCGCGGCGTCCACCTCTGACGGGACGAGCTCACCCTCTTTATTGCGAACCATCGCTGTTTCAAGTCGATCGACGCTTTGAACCGTCTGGTAGCCCCATTTGCCACGCTCACATGTATAGCCATGGTTCACCCCGCGCTCCCAGAGGTGTGAGGTGCGTCGGACGATTCCGCGATTGTGTTCGATGCTCAATGTACAGCCAACATCGCAGAACCCGCAGATCGTCTGCGTGGCGTCGAGTTCCCAGGGGTGCATGCCGAACTTGCGATCAGTCAGCGCGCCAACCGGACAAACAGCGATACACATCCCGCAATGGGTGCAAGTCGTATCGCGAAGGTCCTGGCCGTAGGCGGTACCGATCTCCGCTTCGAGTCCCCGGCCCATGACCTCAATGGCAGTGACACCGATCACCTCATCGCAAACACGAGTGCATCGAGCACAGATGATGCAGCGGTCCCACTTGTAGTCAATGAGGTCGCTGAGGTGAACATATTCCTGCGCCAGCTTGGGCCGTCCATACGGGTTGGTATGCACATTATGGAGATAGGTGTTGTCCTGTAGATAACATTCACCTGATTTGTCACAGGTCGGGCAATCTAGCGCGTGATCGACCAGGTACATCTGAAGGACGAACTGGCGGGACTCCAGCGCCGGCTCGGAGTGGGTCTGGACTTCCATGCCATCCCGAGCAACAGCGGCACAGGATTCGACGAGCCCACCTCGCCGTCCGAGCACTTCTACGGTGCAAATGCGGCAGGAGCCCCAGGGTCTCAGCAACGGTTGATAGCAGAGGTTCGGGACCTCGATATCTGCCGCCTGGCACGCCTCGAGAATGGTGGTGCCCTCAGGGACCGTGACATTCCGGTCGTTAATGGTAAGCGTGATGAGTTTGGTGTCTGGTGTGGTGACCATCCGGGTGAACTGGCCTCCTCGTTACAGGCAACGGGAGTAGCCCGCCGCGACAACTATCCGGGTGCTACTATTTCGTGCTTCGCGCCGAACGGAGCCAGCATGCGCGTCAGATTGAGACTCGGGTTTGCTGGCAGGGACGAATCGGAATGGAAGAATCCGGCACTGTGGCGATCTCCAACTGTCCGGGATTCTATCATACGGTTCGCGCACTCTTTCACAATCCAGGTCCTGCCTTATGTCCCATGGTTGCATGGCCAGAATTGGTACCAAGGGTACATGTGTCGGGCGGCCGCGTTTAGTTATTGTTGGTGCTATGAAAGTCTATCGCTCCGGCGACCCGAACCATCAAAAATCCGTTCTCAAGCCGCTCTCCTCCGGCGCCAAAAACCGTCCCAATCAGTCCTCACCGAAACACGAGGAGGCGTCTGCCGCTGAGCCGGCTCCGAAACAACCTGTGAACAGATCCGGAGACGACGACGTTCGTTGGTCTCCGGGCGCCGAACGGTCAGATCCTGCTCAGGGCAGTTCCATTGAGCAACCGAGTCGTTTTTCATGGAACGCGTTAGACGCGTCAAGCCATCGAGTCAGCGTCCCGATCTGGCTTGTCGCGATTCTTGCGTTTGCCATTATCGCTGGTCCCACGCTCACGATCCTTGTTCAGTGGGATCGAGACGGAGCGAACTCTAGCGAGGCGAATGGGCAGATTGCCGAGGCTCCGACAGCGACCAGCACCGGAGATGAGGAAGACGAGGATCTTCCCCTGGCGCTCGAGTCGCAACTGGATCCCCGACAATGGGATGAGCCCGAACCTCCGGCTGTTTCAAATCGGGAACAATACCTCATGGATCAGGGAGTGAATCCTGATTTCGAGGTCCGTTACGCTGCCGACGAGGTAGCGCAGTTGCAGGCTGAACTGGAAGCGATCCAGCGAAATAGCTCGCTGCTTAGAAGTCTGGCTCGCGAGCAGTCGGGTGACCTCTCGGCTGCGTACTCTTCGCTGGAAGCGTCCGAGGAAAGCGCCGACGGCGCAGTGGAAGACTTCCAGGATCGTATTGACGATCTCGAGGCCCGGATTCAAACCGTTGACGAACTCGCCCGGGAAATTCGCGACCTCCTGGATTTGCCGCCTTCTGAATCAGGAATGGGCGGCCCGGCAGACGTCCCGGAGGATGCCGACGAGTGGCAGGTGCTGCGGGCCGATATCGTGGCGATGGAGCAATGGGTTGGCAACCTGATTTTCGATCTGGATGAAGCGAACACCGAGATCCAGCTTCGGATTGCTCGACTCGAAGAGGCACAGGCTCAGGAGCAGGCCCAGATGGCGCCGGCGGCGAGCGTGAGCGAAAACATCGAGGTGTACGATTCGACGCCGATGGGCTGGCCAGTCGATGGCCCGATTACCTCTCGCTTCGGCAGCCGGAGCAGTCCGTTTGCCGGCGAAGGTAGCGCGACCGAAATGCACACCGGTATCGATATCTCGGCTCGAAGTGGTACGCCGGTGATCGCGACCGGCGGGGGCACGGTGCAGATCTCCGGAACGAACGGAGGCTACGGCTCGCTAGTTGTGATCGACCATGGTCGTGGAATCACGAGCTGGTACGGGCACAACTCCCGACTGCTGGTGACGCCGGGGCAACGAGTCAATGCGGGCGATGTTATCGCGGAGGTTGGTTCGACCGGTCGTTCGACCGGCCCCCACGTCCACTACGAAGTACGCGAAAACGGAGTCCCGCTGGACCCGATGCCGTACATGAACATGTCGAGATAGCGGTTCGCTTCAGGCCGGTATCGCCCGCGGTGAAGTGTTCGAAACCGAGCGGGCAACCCAGTCTCCACCGACCATGTTTCTCCCCGGAAACGGCGATAGCCGTGCTATAATCCGGGGAATCTTTAGTTGGTTTGCGGGCAAATGACGGGGGATACTTTGGAGTTCGAAACGATCATCGGTCTTGAGGTTCACGCTCAACTGCTGACCCGCTCCAAGATGTACTGTCGATGCTCGGCGGCGTATGCCTCGGCTCCTCCCAATACTCATGTCTGTCCCGTCTGCCTGGGACTTCCCGGGGCACTCCCGGTGATCAATCATGGTGCGGTCCAGGCGACCGTCATGACTGGTCTGGCTTTGAACTGCAATGTCCCGGAATACAGCAAATTCGACCGTAAGAACTACATCTACCCAGACCTGATGAAGGGGTATCAAATCTCCCAGTATGATCTCCCACTCTGCGGTGAGGGCCATCTTCCGATGATCGTCGATGGTGCCCGGAAGGATATCGGGATTACCCGGGTTCATCTGGAGGAAGATACCGCCCGTCTGGTTCATCGAACTGCGAATGGTGAGACCTACAGCCTGGTGGATGTCAATCGGTCCGGCGTACCGCTGATGGAGATTGTCAGCGATCCGGATATGCGATCTCCGGAGGAGGCGCGGGCGTACTTGATGGCGCTTCGGCAGATCCTTCGTTACATCAACGTTTCAACGGCAAATATGGAGGAAGGGGCGTTTCGATGCGAC
>JBBDTL010000072.1:0-1436 GCA_040904465.1 Thermomicrobiaceae bacterium
CATCTCCAGCTCGGCAAGGTGGAAATCGGCGGTTGGAAGAGCAAGGAAGTCCGGCAGAACGCCCCACCAGAATTCCTGCAGGACGAATGCGAACGAAACCTGGCGTTTACGATGAGTCAGGCTGCGATGTTGCCGCGCTTGAATATATCCTCTGTCGAATCAGAATCACTTGGAGACGGATTGCACATCGTACGCGTTACTGTGGAGAATCGCGGGTTCCTCCCAACCAATGGCAGTGAGCTCGGAGGTCGGTTGCAATTGCCGCCGATCGCAGTGAAGATCGACGGAGCAGACGTATTGATCGGGCGGCCGCGCATCGAGATCGACCACCTTCAGGGCCGGGCATCAGCGATCATCGGCCGCAATCGACCGGGACAATCCAGGGTTGAGAACGAGCGCCTCGTCGAGTTTCTGGTTCGCGGAGCCGGCGAGATAACCGTAACCGT
Organism: Thermomicrobiaceae bacterium; assembly: GCA_040904465.1. Lineage (GTDB taxonomy): Bacteria > Chloroflexota > Chloroflexia > Thermomicrobiales > Thermomicrobiaceae > SLMJ01. The sequence goes on from JBBDTL010000072.1 coordinate 447, forward strand.
ATCTTCCGATCGAGCAGGAACTGCAAAACAGCGCGTCACGCTGTCGTAACCGCCGTCCGGTCAGGGCGAATATCCCCGCCCTGACCCATTTCCCTCTCGGTCATTCCTTCGAGAGAACCGATTCGGCTCGCTGTAACGCCGAGGTGAGTTGCCGTTGCTGGTGAGACATTGTCAGATCCCCGCGCGTTCGCTCCAGGACACCACGCACCATATCCGTCGATCGGCGCAATCCGCTGGTTACCGCGTCCGGGTAGTCGACGGTGACAAGAAGGCCATAGATGTCATCCATCACACCCAGAATATCTTCGGCGCGCTGCATCTCACCACTCCGAATCGTGTCCAGCACGTGGCGGCGCAACTCACCGGCCGCTTCGGCCAGTCCGTTGAGATAGACAGCTTCATCGACCTGTAGTGACGTCGGGTCGGGAAGGTCGCCTCCACTGATGATCGCCAGTGTGATCCAGGCTTCGGCGAACTCCTTTTGCGAATCCTGAACATAGCCCGACCAGTAAATCTTCGGCTGCGACTCCAGCTCGAAGACCAGCCCGCTCAGAATGTCTTGCGCCTGCGTCAGCAGACCACGAGCTGTATCAAACTCGCCACGGTGGATCGCCCGAATCGAGTTGGCACAGAGTCGAACGATCTGTCTGGTTTCGGCGAGCGCGCGTTCACGCGCCTTATTGACCGCCTCCAGACTGGCAATCGCCGCTTCTCCGATCTCCTGCAATCTACCCGCTGAATGTTCCGCCACAGTTCCTCCTTAAAACACACAAAACTTGAAACCTCATAGTCGTCCGTGATCGCCATGGGAATTCAGGGTCAAAACGTCGCTATGGTATACTACAGAGCGGTGGTTGGAGCGATGATAATGCCATCAACCGCAGCAGGCCCTCGTAGCTCAACGGATAGAGTACTTGGCTTCGGACCAAGGGGTTGGGGGTTCGAGTCCCTCCGAGGGTATTGATTCAAAGCGCCGGATGCATCATAGTG
>JBBDTL010000073.1:0-1426 GCA_040904465.1 Thermomicrobiaceae bacterium
CATTTTGGGGAGAACCGGGTTCAGGACATGCGCCGAAAATTCGAAAAGCCTGTCGGTCCTGATGCATCCGTTCACCTGATCGGACAGCTCCAGACCAATAAGGCGAGAGATGCCGTCCGCTACTGTCAGATCGTTGAATCGGTCGATCGCCAGGAACTGGTAGATGCGCTTCAGCGTCGATGTGAGGTGGAGTCTTGCTCTCTTGACGTGTTGATACAGGTCAACATTTCTGGAGAAGAGCAGAAAGCTGGGTGTGACCCATCCGAGCTTGACGCCCTCGTGCGTTACGCCGCCAGCCAACCCGGTCTGCGGGTCAAAGGGTTGATGACGATTGCGCCACTGGTCGACGATGCCGAGGAAACCCGACCAGTTTTTCGCGGACTGCGAGAAGCTCGCGACAGATTGCAGGAACGGCATCCCGAACTGCAACTTGACGAGCTTTCGATGGGCATGACCAACGACTACTGGATTGCCATCGAAGAAGGTGCCACGATGATCCGACTCGGAAGGGCGATTTTCCAGGGGTGATGAGCAGGGTGGCTATGAACGAACGTCCGGAACTTTTTGTGTCAAGTCTGGGTAGCGGGAGCAATGGCAATGCGTTCCTGATTGAGTGCGGCGGCCAGACCCTGCTCATCGACGCTGGTGTGCCGGTGCGGACACTACTTGCCTGTCTGGCGCAACGTGGGCTGACCCCAAAAGATATTGACGCGGCATTGCTGTCTCACGAGCATACAGATCACGTAAAAGCGCTACCAACCCTCCTCGGGAAATCTGAATTCCCGGTGTACGCGACCAGAGGCACGCACGCCGGACTTCCGAACGTCCCGAACCGGATGCGGCAGACCATCCAGGCACTTGACACGTTCACCATTGGTGAGACATCTGTTACGCCGATTCCGGTGGCGCACGATGCCAGAGAACCTGTCGGATACTTCATCGAGGCAGCGGGTCTTCGGGTGGCGATCATGACTGATCTTGGCGAGATCAGCGAGGTCAACGCCGAGTTCGCTTCTTGCGCTGATCATCTCATCATCGAGTCAAACTATGATGAAGGATTGCTTCGAAGTGGATCCTACCCTGCCTATCTCAAGTCACGGATCCGGTCTTCAGGGGGCCATCTGAGCAACGACGACTGCGCGTCGTTTTTGCGGGAGATCGTAGGTGAGCGCACGGGTGGAATCTGGCTTTGTCACCTGTCGGAGAACAACAACCGGCCGTCGCTGGCGCTCGGAGCGACAAACGATATCCTGAAGAGTGCCGGCAAATTTCGCGAGGTCGTGGCGCTTCCCCGCTATGACGGCACGGTCCTTACCTGGCGCTCATCGCAAAAGCGCCAGATGATCCAGCAGTCTAATCTGCCGTTCTGAAGATCATCGCGCCCCGTCCGGGCTAGTCTGCCGCCTGATCCTGGGACCGATACTGC
>JBBDTL010000074.1:0-8494 GCA_040904465.1 Thermomicrobiaceae bacterium
GCGATCGTGCCGGCTGCCACAATGAATGCAATCAGGGCGTTGCCCATACCTCAGCACCTCATCGCGGCCATTGCTGGCTCGCCTAGCTCAGCGCAGCGATCGGATCTCCCGGAAGCATAAACTGCTTCGACAGCTCGCGCGCCTGATCCCGGTTCTTGCGAATCACAGCCTCGTCATCGGCATTCTTGAGCGTGTCCGCAATGAGGCGCCCGATTGCCTTCATCTCGCTCGTCCCCATGCCACGGCTCGTCATAGCGGGAGTACCGATGCGAACGCCGCTTGCCTGCATCGGCGGGCGTGGATCGTTCGGGATGGCGTTCTTGTTCAGGGTGATCCCGGCTTCCTCCAGCACTCGCTCGGCCTTGCGTCCGCTGATATTCAGCGCTGTGAGGTCGACCAGCATCAGGTGGTTGTCGGTCCCGCCCGAGACGATGCGAAGTCCATGCTCAACGAGCGTCTCTGCAAGAACCTTTGCGTTCTCAAGCACCTGGTCGATATACGACTTGAACTCGGGTTGCAGCGCTTCCTGGAACGCAACCGCCTTGGCTGCGATCACATGCATTAGCGGCCCACCCTGTACGCCCGGGAAGACGAGCTTGTCGACTTCCTTGCCGAGCTCAGGATCTGTCATGATCAGGCCACCTCGTGGACCGCGAAGCGTCTTGTGTGTCGTCGATGTCGTTATATGAGCGTGGCCGATCGACGTTGGATGCCGGTCAGCAGCCACGATTCCGGCAATGTGCGCAATGTCAGCCATCATGATCGCGCCGACTTCGTCCGCGATCTCTCTCAGCTTGGCAAAATCGATCACCCGGGAGTACGCGCTTGCCCCTGTAATGAGCATTTTGGGCTTCACTTCATGTGCAGTTGCCCGGATTTTATCGTAGTCGAGAAGTTCAGTCTCAGAATCAACGCCGTAAAACGATGCTTCAAAAAGTCGGCCGGAAAAGTTTACGTGCAACCCGTGCGTGAGATGACCGCCCTCTTGCAGGCTCAACCCGAGGGTGCGGTCTCCGGGCTTCAGGACACTCAGCATCGCCGACATGTTCGCCTGTGCGCCTGAGTGCGGCTGGACATTCACGTGTTCGGCGCCAAAGAGCGCCCTCGCGCGCTCTATCGCCAGGGTTTCGACTTCGTCGACTACCTCGCAGCCGCCATAGTAGCGCTTGCCTGGATACCCCTCGGCGTACTTGTTCGTCAGCACCGATCCCATAGCCTCGATAACTGACCCGCTGGTGAAGTTCTCTGAGGCGATCAGCTCGATCGTCTCGCGTTGCCGATCGCCTTCGCGGGCGATCATGTCGGCAATCGCCGGATCGGTTTGTCGTAGCTCACTCATGATTCGTACCTCCTGAATCGCTTCGCTACGCATCGTCCACAAGCACTGAGTCTAGCACAGTCGCCATCCTGGACCCGGTCGATGCGTCCCGCCGGCCGCCACCTTTACGAAGTCAGCTCCGGCCTTTGCGGTGCCGGAAGCGAAGCACGATCGGCGTACCCAGATAGCCATACTCCTCACGGATATGGTTCTCAATGTAGCGACGATACGAGAAGTGAACGTTCTCGGGATCGTTTGTGAACACGATGAACGTCGGAGGCTCAACCGCAGCCTGAGTCGCGTAGTAGAACTTCACCCATTTTCCGGGGCGTGAAGCCGGTGGGTGGCGATTGACAAGGTCCTTGATCAACCGGTTCAGTTCACCAGTCGAGACACGTCGGGTTCGCTCAGCCATGACCGTCAGCGCGACCTCGAGAATCTGCGACACTCGTTGTCCCGTCTCGGCCGAGGTAAATACGATTGGCGCGTACGGGACGAAGTCAAACGCCTCACGAGCGCGTTCGACGAAGCGACCAACGGTGCGTTCATCCTTTTCAACAAGGTCCCACTTGTTGATCGCCAGGACGATTCCCTTTTTACGCTCCTCGATGTACCCCGCGATGTGGGTGTCTTGAGCCGTGAACGGTTCAGTCGCGTCGAGCACCAGAACAGCGACGTCGGCCCGGTCAATTGCCCTCATCGACCGCAGAACACTGTACTTCTCGATTCCCTGCTCAATGCGGCCTCTCCGGCGCACACCCGCCGTATCGATCAGGGTTAGCGGTTGCGACTTGTAGATCAGGTCTGTGTCGATCGCATCTCGCGTTGTCCCCGGAGTACTGGAAACAATCTGCCTCCCGGAGCCGATCAGTGAGTTCAGAATGGCGGACTTGCCGACGTTGGGGCGGCCGACGAGTGCGATTTTGGGATGCTCGGACTCTTCCTCTCCCGAACGGTCGGGAACCGAGGCCACCACTCGACTCAGCAAATCCCCGATTCCGTGCCCATGGATCGCCGACACGGGAACAGGTTCATCGAGTCCAAGCGCATAGAACTCGACGGCGTTGTCCTGACGCTCCAGCGACTCGGTCTTGTTCACCACAACGATGACCGGCGTCTTCGTACGCCGAAGCAGATCTGCGACCTCCATGTCTCCCGCCGACATACCATAGATTCCGTCGGTGATGAACATGATGACGTCTGCCTCTTCGAGTGCCAGAATCGCCTGCTGCTGAGTGGATCGAGAGATCTCTGCAGTGGTGGAGCGTTCCAGTTCTTCCTCTGCCTGCAATCCTCCGGTGTCCACCAGGGTGAACCATACATTCTCCCACTCCACCTCGCCGTAGATACGGTCACGGGTAGTGCCAGGAAGATCTTCGACGATGGCCCGGCGTTCACCGATCAGGCGGTTGAACAGCGCGGACTTCCCGACATTGGGGCGTCCAACGATTGCGACAATTGGTCTGGGCATAATGCATGGTCCTCAACAGCGAACGAGCGTGGAACATAATCGGCGCTTCACCGATCGCTTCCTTGAATTGAACACGAAAACGCGCGAGTGGTGCTCTGGCGACGCCACTCGCGCGAAGATTGACTGTGGAAACTGGTCAGGCAGCAGACTTCAGGACGGTAATGAGCTCGTCGATCTGCTCCTTGTTGTTCATCTCGGTGGTGCAGATCAGCATCGTGCTGTCCAGCGAGGAATCAACCTTACCAAGATCGTACCCGCCGATGATACCAGCGGACTGCAACCTCGTGTTGAGCTCGCGAACCGGCACCGGAGTCTTTACTGCGAACTCGTTGAAGAAATTACCGCTCCCGACGACCTCGAAGCCGCTAATCTCGTCGATGCGATCGGCGAGATAGTGCGCGTTCTGGTAGCACATCTCAGCGATCTTCTTCAGGCCAGTCGGACCAACCGATGCGAGATAGACCGTTGCCGCCAACGCAAGCAATCCCTGGTTCGTACAAATATTGCTCGTCGCCTTTTCCCGGCGAATATGCTGCTCACGAGTTTGCAATGCAAGCACGTAGCCGCGTTTGCCCTCTTCGTCGACAGACATGCCGGCAAGCCGTCCAGGCAGTTGACGAACCAGCTCCTGCTTTGCGGCCAGAATGCCCACCACCGGACCACCCAAGCTCTGCGGGACGCCGAGAGACTGACCTTCACCAGTCACAATGTCGGCATCGAAATCGCCTGGTGGTGGAAGCATCCCCAGCGCCAGCGGATACGCCGACACCAGGAACTTCGCTCCGGCATCGTGAGCTTTCTGTGAAACAGCTGCGAGATCCTCAATGCGACCGAAGAAATTCGGATACTGCACGATCAAGCATGCGGTGGAATCATCCAGGTGCTCATCGAATGCCGACGGATCGTTTTGAAGTGTCTCAGCAGGGATCGGCAGCTCGACGACTTCGATGTCGAGCCCGGTTGTGTACGTGCGGAGTACCCCACGATAGTGGGGATGAACAGTGCCCGCAACTACGACTTTCGTGCGCTTCTTGCGCGGGTTGACCGCCAGAAGTGCTCCCTCGGCCAGTGCTGTTGCGCCGTCGTAGAGTGACGCGTTCGAAACATCCATGTTTGTCAATGCGCTGATCATCGACTGGAACTCGTAGATTACCTGGAGCGTTCCCTGTGCAACCTCCGGCTGGTACGGCGTGTAGGCGGTGTGAAATTCACCTCGCCAGAGAATCTGATACACGGTCGCCGGAGAATAATGGTTGTAGATCCCAGCGCCGAGGAATGACGGATTCGCTGCGGTGTTCATGTTCCTGGACGCCAGCTGATTCAGCTTCCGGTTCGCTTCCATCTCGGAAAGCGACGGCGGCAAATCGAGCTTCGGGAACCGAACAGATTCCGGAATCGCCGAGAACAGCTCTTCGACCGAGCTCGCGCCGATCGCCTCGAGCATTTCCTGGCGGTCTTCCGATGTATGCGGTACGAACGACATGAAATTCAATCTCCTCATCTCACCGCGAAATTCGTGACCAGTCATCCGGCCGGCTATTCGGCCGCACTCAGGACAACGTCTCGCCGCGGTAAGATATTCTAGTGTCCGCCCTCTTCTTCGACGAACTTCTCGTACGCGTCACTATCCATGAGCTCATCGACTTGAGAAGGATCACTCAGCTTGATTTTGACCAGCCAGGCATCCCCATACGGTGATGAGTTTACTGATTCCGGAGCATCAACAACCTGGTCATTCGACTCAACGATCTCGCCGGTGACGGGCGAATAGATGTCTGATGCAGCCTTCACCGACTCGATAACACCGAGTGGTTCACCCTTCGTGACTGAGTCTCCGGCTTCGGGTAGCTCCAGATAGGTAATGTCACCGAGCTCGGACTGGGCGAAGTCGCTGACACCCATCGTAACGTTATCACCATCGACTTTGATCCACTCGTGCGACTTCGTGTAACGGAGATCCGATTTGATCTCGACCATTTTGGGTGATCCTTTCGTTCACGCCCGGAGGCGTCCCCCTAATTCTCCCGCTTGTAAAATGGCGTTCGAACCTGTTCGGCCTTCACTGGTTTTCCGCGGACAATGATGTCCAGGGGTTTGCCAACGCCGGCGTACTCCGCGTCAACCAGTCCGAGTCCGATGTTCTCGCCCAGCGTAGGCGATCGAGACCCACTGGTCACTTCACCGACGGTCTTCCCATCAGCCTGGATTTCATAGTGCGTTCGCGGGGTCCCGCCGCGCTCGACCAGTTTAAAGCCCACCAGTCGCCGCTTCAGACCTTCCTCGCGCTGCGCCGACAAGGCATCCCGGCCGATGAAATCACCCTTGTCGAACTTGACAGCCCATCCGAGACGAGCTTCGAGCGGGGTAATCTCCGGCGATAGCTCCTGACCGTAGAGCGCCATCTTGGACTCCAGGCGAAGGGTATCGCGAGCACCGAGTCCGATCGGCTGAATCCCGACATCCTTGCCAGCCTCAAAAAGCGCATCCCAGATCTGCAGGATCTTGTCAATTGGCGAGTAGACCTCGAACCCGTCTTCTCCGGTATAACCGGTTCGGCCGACCATGCACGGTACGCCGTCGACGTCTGCGTAAAGTGCGGCGAAATTCTCGAGCGGCGAGAGATCCTTGTCCGTAATCGCCTGCATCACCTTTTCGGCGTTCGGGCCCTGAATCGCGATCATTCCCGTACGATCAGAAGTGTGGTCAAGCGTCGCATCAAGGTCCGGCCGATTGGCCTTCTGCTCGTTCACCCAGTCAATGTCCTTCTGGGTGTTGGCTGCATTGAGAACGATGAAATATCCGCTGTCGTCCGGGCGCTTGTAGACAATGATGTCGTCGACCACCCCGCCATCTGGATAGAGGAGCATCGCGTACTGAGCCTTACCTGGCTCCAGCTTCGAAACGTCATTGGTAGTGACGTACTGAAGAAAGGCCTCGGCATCTGAGCCCGTCACATCGAGCTGCCCCATATGACCGAGATCGAACACGCCGACATTATTTCGCACCGTGTGGTGCTCTTCGATGATCCCCTTGTAGTTGACCGGCATATACCAGCCACTAAAATCAACCATCTTTGCACCCGCAGCGACATGCCTGTCGGCAATCGGTGTGCGCTTCAGATCAGACGAATCAGCCAACCCGGGCTCCTTTCTCAACACAAGGCCCAAACCAAAGAAGTGTAATGAGGAACGTCGGGCCGGTCAACTCTTATTGCTAAACACGTTCCAGCGACAGCTTGTCCATCTCCATTTGAACGGGCACCGGGTACTGTCCTGTCAGACAACCCGTGCAGAATCTGTTCTCGCCGGCGTTGATCGCCCGTTCCAGCCCTTCGAGGCTGAGATAGCCGATTGAATCTGCGCCGATTCGCTCGCCGATCTCTTCGATGCTGAGGTTCGCGGCGATCAACTCGCTCCGCTTGGCCATGTCGACGCCCAGGTAGCAGGGCCACTTGATCGGCGGGGCGTGAACGCGCATATGCACCTCAGTCGCGCCGTTGTTTCGCAACAAATCGACAATCGGCTTGCTCGTGGTTCCGCGTACGATCGTATCGTCGATCAGGGCGACTCGCTTACCCTCAAGAACTTCCGGGAGCGCGTTGAACTTGAGTTGGACACCCTGTTCCCGCAAACGCTGATCCGGCTGGATAAAAGTCCGTCCAATGTAACGGTTCTTGATCAGACCTTCCGCGTAGGGAATACCGGACTCGCGGGCGAAGCCGATCGCGGCAGGCACGGCCGAATCAGGCAGTGGAATCACGATATCCGCGTCTACCGGGTATTCCCGGTAGAGCTCGGCGCCCATCCGCTGACGCGTCAGGTGAAGCCGATCACCCATCATGAAGCTATCCGGACGCGCGAAGTAGATCGTCTCGAAGATACACATTGCCTGCCGCTTGCGGGTGTCCTCCGGGGGGTAGCTGTGTACACCGTCTTCGTCGATTACAACGATCTCACCGGGTTCGAGTTCCCGTTCAAACGAAGCGCCAACCGTCTGGAAGGCACAGGTTTCCGAGGCAATCACCCAGCCGCCATCGATCTTACCGAGGCAGAGCGGGCGGATGCCGTGAGGATCACGGACACCAACTAGCGCGTTCGGCAGAAGCACTGCCAGGCTATAGGCTCCAATAAAGCGAGACATTGCCTGCTTGATCCGGCTGACGATATCCGGCCCGAAGTTGAGAGCGATCCGCCAGGTTAGCACCTCACTGTCAGTTGAGGTGACAAAGTCAACGCCTGACTCCTGCATCTCACGTCGAAGGATGTCACTGTTGACGAGGTTGCCGTTGTGCGAAACAGCAACCGTCCCAAAATGAGAGCGGGCCACCATCGGGCCCGCGTTCCTCGGATCACTGCTGCCAGTTGTTGAGTACCGGGTGTGTCCGATCGCGATATGTCCCGTCAAGGAAGCAAGGTTCTCTTCGGAGAACGCCGTATTCACCAGCCCCATCCGTGTATGGATCTTGATCTCGGAGCCATCAGCAGACGCGATTCCTGCGCTCTCCTGACCCCGATGCTGCAACGCGTAGAGTCCGAAATAGGTCGTTCGGGCGACATCCACACCGGGAGCATAGACGCCGAAAACACCACACTCTTCACGGAGTTCATCAAGTGGCATGCTGGATTGGCCCCCTTCTGGTCCGCAGCATCAATTACTTGAAGTGTAACATGCAAGGCGTCCCAAGATGACGTCGAATTAAGGAAGGATGCAGACATTGCACCCCTTGTAGTGGGAGCTCCAGTACTTCCGAATCCAGACTACGGGCGTCACGAGGCTCGTCCGCTCAGCGGCTGCTGAACATCCGGGTCGATCTTGCTGACTTCGAGCGCCGAGCTCCACGCATTTCTGAGTTCCATTACGTCAACTGCTGCGATTCCGTTGATCGTGAATCTGTCACCTCCGCTGCTCCCGAGCTTCCAGAACGGAACCCCTGACTCGCCAAGACGCTCGACCACTTCCGGTTCATGGTGGGGTGAGACTTCCACGAGAATTCTCGAGGCCGCTTCACCAAACAGAGTCCGATCGAGCCGCCCATTGTTCTGCTGGATGAGCTCGCACAGGTCGACGTTGATCCCGACGCTGCCCTGTATGCAACTCTCGGCGAGAGCAACGGCCAGGCCACCTTCGGAGGTGTCATGGGCAACGCTCACAAGGCTTGCAGAGATAAGTTCACGTACAGCTCGCTGGACCTGGGCCTCCAGTTGGAGGTCGATCTTCGGAGGAGCTCCGGCTGTGCGCCCATGTACCTCGTCGAGATACTCACTACCTCCCAGGGTCGCGATAGCATTCCCCAGCAGGTAAATGTGCCCTCCTCCGGCAAATCCCATGGAAGCATGATGGTTGACGTCATCGAGACGGCCGACGATTCCTACGGTCGGCGTCGGAAAGATCGCCGTGTCGCCAGATTCATTGTAGAGGCTCACATTGCCGCTGATGACCGGTATTCCGAGAGCTTCACAAGCTGCTGACATACCTTCGACTGCCTGCTGCATCTGGTAATAGACGCCCGGATCTTCCGGGTTACCGAAGTTAAGACAGTTGGTAATCGCCAGCGGCTCGGCGCCGACGCAACTGACGTTGCGCGCTGCCTCTGCCACTGCGTGTGCACCGCCGCCGTAAGGCTCCAGGAAGCAATATCTCGGGTTGCAGTCTGTCTTGGTCGCCAGTCCTGTTGAGGTCCCTTTGACCCGGATGACCGCGGCGTC
>JBBDTL010000075.1:0-1410 GCA_040904465.1 Thermomicrobiaceae bacterium
CACGGCAGTGTTCACGTAGTCCTGTCGGAGCACTTCAAGCGTCGAACTGCGCGACAGTCGGGCGATCAATGCCATCTGTTCGATGGCCAGCACGCCGACGGGCATGATGTAGTGTTTCCAGCTTCCCATGCCAGTGGATGGGAGCCACCCGAGGTTCAGCGCAAAGATGATGATGACCACGAGCGCCAGCCAGAAGCTCGGGATCGAGACACCGAGTGTCGCGCCCACCATGCTGGAGTAATCGAGCCACGAATTGCGGCGTACTGCTGCCAGGACACCGACCGGGATGGCCACCAGCGTTGCGATGGCAAACGCCCAGGCATTCAGTTTGAAGGTGACCGGCGCCGCTTCGAGCAACATCTCGCTCACTGGGACGCCGGTGCGTACCATGGAGACGCCGAAATCGCCCTTCAGCATATTGGTTAGCCAGGTCCAGTATTGTTCGTACCAGGGCCGGTCCAGTCCCCAGCGCTGCCGGATCAGATCCAGTTGTTCTTCCGTAACCTGCGCTTCACCCACCAGCACGTTGACAGGATCGCCGGGGGCCAGATGTTGCAGGCCGTAGGTTGCAATCGAGATTAGAAATATGACGACGATTCCATAGAGAAGTCGCCGAATGATGAAATTCAGCATTCCTGAGCGCCGATCAACTTACTCACCTTGTGTCTGCTTTCCGGTCGCGGCAGTCAGGCAGGTCACGTGATCGCGGCGGCGCGATCGATACTGTCGAGCGGTGACAGTGGCCAGATGTGATTCTGTAACCTGCCTGACTGGCGACGTATTCAGCGTGTTCGCTTCGGTCTACGATGTGGCGTGCCTGTTATGCCTCGTCGTCGATCCAGTAGGTGTAGATCAGTCGATAGGTGTAGTTCAGGTTTGGCGAGTTTTCGGGCACACCCTGAACGCGTCGATTCCAGACCTGCACGGTGTCCCAGTACATGAGATAGAGGAACGGGACATCCTCTGCGACCAGTTTCTGCACATCGCTGTAGATGGCTCGTCGTTCATCGGGATCGTTCGTGCGGATGCCAGCGTCCAGCAATTCGTCCATCTCGTCACTGAAGTAGTGGCTGTAATTGCGGGCGCCATCAGAGGCAAGTGTAGTTCGTGCGTCTGGCTCCCCAAGGAACCCACCATAGGTCCAGTTGTAGAGCGACGCATCCAGCGTCCCGTCCATCATGCCGGAGATAATCGCGGCGACTGGCTGCTCGGCGATCTCCATCTCGATGCCGACATCGGCCAGGTTTGCCTGTGCAACGACTGCCTTGGCGCGGTTGCGCTCGTCACCCGTAATGATGGTGCAGGTGAAGGAGAGGCGAACGCCATCCTTCTCGCGGATGCCGTCACCACCAGCTGCCCAGCCCGCATCATCGAGAATCTGTCGTGCGGTGTCCGGTTCGAAATCATACT
>JBBDTL010000076.1:0-8436 GCA_040904465.1 Thermomicrobiaceae bacterium
ATTGTCGGTGAGCTGGAACGCATGGGAGACTATGCGGAGGGGATCGCCAAGATTGCGATCATGGTAGCGGAGCAACCGCCGCTCAAGCCGCTAATCGATATTCCCCGCATGGCTGATATCTCAGCGGACATGTTGCACCGGAGCCTGAAAGCCTATATGGAGCATGACCTCGAGGAATGCCGGGCGATCTGGCTGCAGGATGATGACGTCGATGGTCTCTATGTGCAGGTCTATCGCGAACTGCTGACCTACATGCTGCAGGATCCCGGCTCGATTGAGCGGGCGACCCAGTATCTCTGGTCGGCGCACAATCTCGAGCGTATCGCCGACCGGGTGACGAATATCTGCGAACGTACTGCGTTCGTGATTACAGGTGACCCGCAGGCATTGCCGGGCAAGGTCGACCCGGACTAACTCTGGGGAACCTTCAGCTAGACCACGTCCGCCGGGCTCGCCGGCTCCCTGCCGTGGTTGAGAATCTCTCATCCGCTAGCGAGCCCTTCGTTTTTCTGAGTTTCGCCTTCGATCAGAATCGCGTTGCGGCGATCCATGTTCCCCAGGTGTTGCCGGTATCTGCGTATTCACCGTACATCCAGACCGTTGATGAATCCCCACCATCGCGGCAAATGCCGAAGTAGTCGCCCCACCGTCCGGATGTGTAAGCACCCTCTCCGGATTTGATGAGTGCGCTATTCTGCAAGACGTGCGTCGTGTCACCCACTCGCCTGCCGGTGTGCCGCAGCTGTGCGAACTGTGTGCTACTCGAACGGCTGAATACCAGATACGCATTACGCGAGATGTCAGTCTGGATCGCGGGGAAGTAGTAGTACATCCCCCTTGCTCCATACCCGTTCTGCTGGGTGGTCGATCCGGTTTGAACGTCGATCTCGTACCACTGCAGTATCGACCGCGCCTGACGCTCGCCCGACCACGTGTGGTTCGATGTGTGACAGGTCCAGAGACTTTGTGTGGTCCCGACGAATTGGAAGACGGCGTTGAGTAGTCGCGAGTCGTTGGTCGCGACGCGCGTTGTCGAGCCAGACTGTTCGGCATCGGGTGGGAGGCTGTATGCCCGGCAGTTGACGGAGCGGCGATTCAGGCTGGTTGGAAGGCCGGTCCAGAACCCAATCGGATTACTCAATGTCCAGAGGGTAAGGGCGTTGCCCTCGGGCCAGATTGCGTTGACGAAGTAAGCCGGTGGATTGCCACCGAGCCCGCGGAAATGCTTCGCCGGTTGGACGGTGAAAGCGAAAGAGTTATCCGGATTGCGGAGATTCCAGAGGTCGTACCAGCTGATGAAGTGGTTAGGGCCGTTACCTCCAGAGTAGAGCTCGCTCTTGTTCAGGATGCGGAGCTTAGTGTACTGGAACCCGCCGTTGAACTGGAACATGTTCTGCGTGATATAGATCGCCTGGGTATCGAAGCCGAGTTGTGAATAGTCCGCCCAGTTATCGGTGCGGGAATTTCCGTCGAGCGTGGCATCGAGCGCCCAGACCCAGTACGCACCGGCCGGGTTTGGGGACTGCGATACCCCGACCTTGATCCATGAGCCCGCCGGGGATTCACGGGGGGCGTCGATGACGACGATCCATCGCTGTTCGTAGTGGTCGTAGGCAAGTTGCGGATCGAAAAGTGACGCCCCCGCCGGCAAAACGGCGCTGAAGAGCGTTGTCATATTGGCCCATCGGAAACGCAATGCACCGAGCTTGGTGTAGCCGGCGAGATCGGTGTTAACCGCAACCATAACATCGTTCGGCCCCACGGCAATCGTGTTGTCCGGAGGCATCCATGCAGTCTGCGGAATCCCCTCGAACGATCGTGTCGTGAGCGGAGCCGCCACGATCGGACCGGCGGCTGTTTCGCCTTCTGGAACGTCAATCACTGCTGAGAAGGACGTGATGTCTTCGTCAATCGTTGTCTGATCCTCTTCCGCTTCAAGTGCCGCCGGGTCGCCAGCTTGCGGGTTGTCCGCTTCTTCATTGAGCCGCTCGAACTCCTCCATTGGTACCGGGTATCGTGTCACCATCCACGAGGGACGTGCCGGGGTCGGCGGCATTGACATAAACGCATCTGCGCCGAGTTCGTCCACCGCCCGGACGCTGCCACCTTCTATCAGATCACTACCACCACTTGAATACTCCTCTGCCATGGTTCGATGCTCCTTTGTGATTGAGAGGCTAGGGGGTACGTTTTTCATCCTGAGGACAGTCGCACTCTTCTACGTCGTGCTCGCGATCCGGTTTTTTCGCTTCCTCCTTTCGTCGTCGAAACTCGGCAGGGTCCATCGGCGTACCCAGTGGGATCTCGCGTACCGGTTCGTCCGGATTACGCGAGCTTGATTCGGGAGTTGAATCCGGTTTTGCCGATTTCCCCGGGCCCGAGCCCGAACTGGATTCTGGTTGCTGGTTCTTGCGTTTCTTATCGCTCATGGTTACCTATCCTGACTGCGGTTCCGTTGGGGGCGAGCGAATTTCGGATGAAATGGTCTCTGAGTTGCCGGCAGCTTGCGCCTCCGGACAAACCGATGGGCGACATGGTGACGAGCGTTAAGCGATTGATGCCTCGCACCGATTGCTGCCCTGGAGCAGATCGAACAACGGCAAACCGATATCAACGTGACCTGGGAATGTATGCTTTCACTTTAGCAGAGAATCGTCAGAATTCAATGATTCGTGACCAGACTGTCATTCGGTTTCAGTGGTCGTCTCCGGGTGTGGGCAAAGCTGACGAGCGGGAAAGCCTCAGGTATCCTTGCGCGGGCAGGGGACGTACCGCGTCTCCATCGCGCAGTGACCTGGAGTAGCTGGATGGCGCACCTCGAACAGCAGGCGGGAAGAATGTTCGCGGGACGCCTGTCCCGCCGCGATCTGATTCGAGCGGGAGCCAGCCTGGGATTGTCAGTTCCCACGCTCGTGTCGCTGGCCGCCTGCGAATCATCCGCCGATGAAGATTCGGACGCTCCGGAAGGCGCAGAGCAGACCGGCGATATCAACCTCACCGGTTCGGGTGCATCGTTCCCGGATCCAATTTATCAGCTCTGGATCGAAGAATTCCAGGACGTGCGTCCGGATGTTTCGATCAATTACCAGTCAGTAGGATCGGGCCAGGGAAAACGCGATTTCATCAACAATGTGACGGATTTTGGGAGTAGCGATGCCTATCTCACCGATGAAGAGATGGAGCAGGTCCCTGACGCACTACATATCCCAACGGTTATCGGCGCAGTCGCGGTCACGTTCAATCTCGAAGGTGTCGACGAGCTCCAGTTATCAGGCGAGACACTGGCCGCCATCTATCTCGGCGATATCATCGAATGGAACGATCCCCGCATACAGGAGGAGAACCCCGATATCGAGATGCCAGACCAGGATATCGGCGCCATTTTCCGCTCTGACGGTTCCGGCACGACCTGGATTTTCACGGATTTCCTCTCAAAAGTGAGCGAGGAGTGGAGCGAACGAGTCGGTACCGGTACCGCGGTGCAATGGCCGGTCGGCTTCGGTGGCGAGAAGAACGCCGGTGTCATGGCGTCGGTTCAGCAGACTCCTGGCTCGATCGGCTATGTGGAGCTGATTTACACGCTGACCATCGGCAGCCCAGTCGTCGCGATTCAGAACCAGCAGGGGAACTTCGTGGAACCGACGCTGGACGCATTGCAGGAGGCCGCAGCAGGCTATCTGGACGACCTTCCGGCTGATTTGCGTGTTTCCATCACCAACCCGCCCGAAGGCGAGAATGCCTATCCGATCTCCGGGTTTACCTGGCTGTTGTTGAGGCGGGAGCGAGAAGACCTGCAGACGACCGAGGCGATAATCGACTTCATCTATTGGGCGCTGACGGAGGGGGATCAGTACGCACTGGACCTGAGCTACTCACCATTGCCAGACGAAGTCCTGGAGATCACACTCGGTCTGCTGGAAGAAATCCAGGTTGATGGTGAACAGGTTTTCGAGGTCCCCGAGGGCGACTAGCCCAGCCTGGATTAACAATTTCTTCTCAAGTTCTCAACACATGTTAAGATAGCCGCGGCACGATGGCGGTGGTGTCGTGAGGGGAAGGTACCCGAGGGTGGCGTTGACCGACGCGTTTTCCCGCTCCGGAGGCTCGCGGCTCCGGCAGCGACTTCAGCACGGCGATCTCATCTTCTGGCTGGTGGCGCTCGGTTTTGCGCTTCTGGTCGTTGCACTGCTCGCCATTATCGTAGCGGTAACCTGGAATGGATCCGATGAAGCCAGGGATACGTTTGGAATCATCGGTTTTATCACCAGTACCGAATGGAACCCGGTAGCCGGCGAGTTTGGCGCAGCCCCGGCGATCTATGGCACCGTTGTGTCGTCAATAATCGCCCTGGTCCTGGCCGCGCCACCGGCAATTATGATCGGCGTTTTTCTCAGCGATCTCTGCCCTGCACGACTACGTGCACCGATCTCGATGATGGTCGAGCTACTGGCGGCGATTCCCAGCGTCGTTTACGGCATGTGGGGCGTCTTCGTCCTGATCCCGTTCTATCGAACATTTATCGCTTCTCCGCTCTCGGAATCTGTGGGTGAATACATTCCGTTATTTGCCGGTCCTGTGGCGATTGGCCGCGGATTGCTGGTGGCCGGAATGATCCTGGCGATTATGATCTTGCCAACGATCGCGGCTGTTTCTCGTGATGTCCTTACGGTTGTCCCGGCGCACCAGAAAGAAGCAATGCTGGCTCTTGGAGCAACCCGGTGGGAAGTCATCCGGCATGCTCAATTGCCATTTGCTCGCGCCGGGATTGTCGGCGGGATGATGCTCGGGCTTGGTCGAGCGCTGGGTGAAACAATGGCTGCGCTGATGGTCATCGGCAATATGCCGAGAATTGAGACCTCGCTCTTTCAACCCGCTACGACCGCGGCAGCGCAGATTGCCAGCCAGTTGCCGACATCTCAATCCGAGCTCCACGCAAGCTCACTCATTTTGATGGCGCTCGTGTTGTTCCTGATTACGCTGGTGGCGAATTCGATCGCCCGTTTGCTCGTCTGGAACGTATCGCGTTCAAGCGGAGGGCGGTAGGCGATGCAACCAGCCAGAACCATGCGGCGCTACCGCAGGCGAACGTTCGTCAACCGATTCATGCTGATATTGACCGTCGGTTCTACCGGGGTGGCATTGATACCGCTGGTGTTGATACTGTCCTATGTTTTTCAACAGGGCATCGGCGCCTGGGGCGTTGAGTTCTTTACTGATACATACAGACCGGTTTCGATGGGCGAGGGCTCGATCCAGACGGGTGGTGTGCTCCACGCGATCGTCGGTACGCTGATCATCGTGGGGGTTGCGCTGTTGTTGGCGATGCCTATCGGAGTTATGGCCGGAATCTACCTGGCAGAGTACCCCGGAAACCGATCAGCGACGATTATCAGGTTCTGTACGGATGTCCTGACTGCTATGCCGTCGATTGTGGTGGGGGTCACGGCCTATATTCTGATCGTCCAGCGCACACAGCAGTTCTCCGCGCTGGCGGGGAGCATCGCACTGGTCGTTCTGATGGTCCCGATCATTACGCGGACGACTGAAGAGATGTTGCGCCTCGTACCGGAGGCTTCGCGTGAGGCGGCGATAGCACTGGGGGCGCCAAAGTGGTGGACGACCCTTACCGTCGTGATCCCGATGGCGTTTAGCGGCATCGTCACTGGAATCCTGCTGGCGCTGGCTCGCGCTGCCGGGGAAACCGCGCCGCTTCTGGTCACGGTTCTCGGAAACAACAACCTGGCGTACAGCATATTTGAGCCGATGCAGGCGCTCCCGCTGCTCGCCTATCGGTATACAGAGCAACCATTTGCCGAAGTGAACGAGCAGGCGTGGGGGGCGGCCTTACTCCTGGTGGTGATTGTGCTCATCACGAATATCACCGTCCGGCTGGCGACCAGAAAACGATTATCGAGATAGGGCGCACGATGGTCAATGCTCAGAACCAACGTCAATATATTCGGATGCCAGAGGACCAGCCGGCCCATCTGACGATCGAATCCCTGGCCGCCTACTATGGAAACCATATGGCAATCGAGCCAACCAGTTTGACCATTCCTCGCCAGCAAGTAACGGCGATTATCGGGCCATCCGGTTGCGGGAAATCGACGTTGCTTCGCTCCCTGAACCGCTTGCATGAGACCCTCCCGGGGGCCCGCAACGAAGGGCATGTCTGGCTGGAAGGTGAAGACATCTTCGCTCCGGAGATCGACCCGATCATTGTTCGCCGTCGAATCGGCATGGTATTTCAGCAGCCGAACCCATTGCGCGCCCGTTCGATCTCGCAGAATGTGGCCATCGGGCTGGAGCTGGATGGCGCAAGCAGGGTTGAGTGCGACGAAGCCGTCGAACGATCACTGAAATTGACTGCCCTGTGGGACGAAGTGAAGGATCGCCTGCACGAGCCGGCGATTGAACTCTCCGGCGGACAGCAACAGCGGCTCTGCCTGGCCCGGTCGCTTGCCGTTGAGCCGGAAGTCATTCTTATGGACGAGCCTGCCAGTGCGCTGGATCCCATTGCGACGCTGCGTATCGAGGAACTGGTCAAGGATCTCGTAAGCGAGTACACGATCGTGATCGTCACCCACAACATGCAGCAGGCGGGGCGCGTGTCTGACAATACGGTATTCATGACGCTTGGGGATTATGGTGCGGGAGTGGTGGCCGAAGCCGGCCCGACGAGCGAGATTTTCACGACTCCGCTCAACTCCAGGACTGAGGATTACATAACAGGTCGGTACGGATAGGAAACGGGAAGGACCGGAGATTGTCCGGCGGCACCCCTGCAGGACACAGACGCATACAAGTCGTTGCCCGGGATTATGGTGATGACGCCCGGAGTGGCACTGACGGCGTCAAGCTGGAGACAAGTTCGCTGAATGTGTACTACGGACGGTTCAGAGCAATCCGGGATATCTCGCTGCAGTTCCCCACAATGAGGGTCAGCGCATTGATCGGCTCCTCCGGTTCCGGAAAATCGACCTTGCTCCGCACGTTAAATCGGATGCATGACGCGGCTCCGGGAACCCGGGTCGAGGGCGAAGTCCTGCTGGATGAACGAAACATCTACGGTGACGATGTCGATCCGATCATGGTCAGGCGCCGAATCGGCATGGTGTTTCAGCGGCCAAACCCGTTCGAAAAATCGATTTTCGACAATGTGGCATACGGTATGCGTTTTCTTGGCAAGCTCTCAAAGAGCGAAAAGCAGGATCGTGTCGAACAGTCATTGAAGAGCGCCGGGTTGTGGGACGAAGTGCATGATCGCCTGGAGAGCTCGGCTTTTTCGCTTTCAGGTGGTCAGCAACAGCGGCTCTGTATCGCCCGGGCGATCGCGGTTGAGCCAGAAGTCATCCTGATGGATGAGCCGACGTCAGCGCTTGACCCGATCGCGACGCATCACGTGGAAGAACTTATGCGCGAACTGGCGAGAAAGTTTACAATTATCGTTGTCACGCATAACATGCAGCAAGCGGCCAGAGTGTCAGATACGACAGCATATATGACGATGGACGAGGATCGAGCCGGTGTGGTGGTCGAAGTCGGCCCGACCGGCCGGATATTTACCAACCCTGTGGATCCGAGAACTGAAGATTACATAACGGGGCGGATTGGCTAGATCGGAGCCAGCATCATGGAGGCAGCATCGCATAGTCGGGCGTATTTCGATCGCCAACTCCAGCGAGTGCGCGAGGATATTTTGCTACTCGGCAGCATGGCGGAGAAGTCCATTGAGCGTTCAGTTGAAGCGCTGAAACGGCGTGACGCAGCGATTGCGCAATCGGTAATTGATGACGACCGGTTGATCGACGATCGGACCTATGAGGTCGAAGAGCAGATTTTGTTGCTGATCGCGACCCAGCAACCGATGGCTTCGGACCTCCGTGGCCTGGCTGCCGCGTTGTTCATTATTGCCGAGCTGGAGCGAATGGGAGACTACGCTGAAGGTATCGCGAAAATTGCCCTTTCATCGGTTGACCATCCTCCGCTGAAGCCGCTTGTCGATATTCCCCGTATGGCGGATATCTCCACCAGCATGTTGCACCGGAGCCTGCAAGCCTTCATCGATCAGGATCTGGAAGCTAGCCGGGCGATCTGGCACGAGGATGATGACGTCGACAATCTCTACCAGCAGGTCTACCGCGAGTTGCTTACGTTCATGCTTGAGGATCCGGGAACTATCGAACGGGCGACCCAGCTCCTCTGGGCGGCGCACAATCTCGAGCGCATCGCTGATCGCGTGACGAATGTCTGCGAGCGCACTGCGTTTGTGATTACGGGTAATCCGCGAGCGTTGCCGGGACGTATTGATGCAGACTAGCCTGGCAGGACGTTTTCGGGTAAGTTAATTTCATTGACACGCTGGTTCGCTCAGCGCGGCAAGGAAAGGGAAATGAATGAAGTTCGCGACAGTGTTCCGGTACGAAAACAAAGAAC
>JBBDTL010000077.1:0-8426 GCA_040904465.1 Thermomicrobiaceae bacterium
CGACTTTATCCCGGTTACGACCCCGATATACCCCTCGTCAGCGTTTGTTTATCGCGATCTTGATCGCATGGACGAAGCGCTCGGTGGCGGTGACGGCGTCTACGCCTACACTCGATATGGAAACCCCACTCTGGAAGCGATGGAAATCTCTATCGCCTCGATGGAAGAGCAGGAAGCCGCGCTCGGGTTCGGCTCCGGGATGGCGGCGCTCAATGCCGCGATTCTGACCAACGTCCAGTCGGGCGACCGCATCCTCGCCTCCCGTGACCTGTACGGAGCGACCACCACGCTTTTGAACAACGTGTTCATGACGCTCGGCGTACCAACTACGTTCGTCGATATTCTCGACCTCGAGACGGTCGCCGCAAGGATGGAGTCGCTAAAGCCGAGACTCGTCATCTGCGAAACGATCTCCAACCCGCTACTCCGGGTGACCGCGATCGACCAGCTTCGGGATCTCTGCCGGGAGCACGGTTCACTGCTCATCGTTGACAACACCTTTGCCACGCCGTTGCTGTTCCCCACCGGCAAATTCGGCGTCGACATCGCGGTACACAGTTCCACCAAATACCTCGGCGGGCACGGGGATGTCACTGCCGGTGTCGCTGCAACCTCTGCAGATCGACGTATGGAAATGAACGAAATCAACAAGGCGACCGGCAGCCTGCTGGGACCGTTCGAAGCCTGGCTGGTTCTCCGCGGTATCAAGACACTCTCGTTGCGAGTAGAGAAGCAGTGTCGAAACGCCGCTATCGTTGCTGACTGGCTTCAGCACCATCCAAAGTTGCAGTGGGTCTTCTATCCCGGTTTGCCGAATCACGAGAGCCACGAGACAGCCGTTCGCCTGCTGCCGGACGGTCAATTCGGTGCGATGGTCTCGTTTGAAATCAAGAACGGCACACGGGAGAACGCATTCGATTTTATGCGAGCGCTTCAAATGGTCGTGCCCGCCACTACGTTGGGAGATATCCATAGTCTCGTGCTCTATCCACCCATGTCGTCACATCGAGCACTGACGCCCGAACAGCGACAGGAGGTCGGGATCGCCGACGGTCTGATCCGGCTCTCGGTTGGTATCGAAGATCCGTCAGACATCATCGCCGACCTGGAGCGGGCGCTGGATTCAATGTAGCGAGAATTGATTAATTAGCCATGACGTGCGAGAAACAGTCAGAAAACAATCACACTATGAGGAGGATTGATGGCAGCCACGGACCAATCGTCGAAGGTAGACGCGATTCGCAATGAGATGCCGTACGCGAAGAACAATGCGTTTCTGAACGCCGGTAGCTTCGGACCCATCCCGCAGCGCACGATGGACGCGATTCGGGAGTATATGCAGCTCGAGTTCGAAGAGGGTCGCAGCTTTCAGCGTGAGGCCGAAATCAAGATGAAGGCGCGCGAAGCAGCCGCCGCAGCGTTCAGCACGCCAGTGAAGACAGTCGCGTTGACCCGGCACACAACCGATGGAATGAACATCGGAATTATGGGGCTCAACTGGGAACCTGGCGATGAACTGATCATTACCGACACGGAGCATCCAGGTGGTCAGTACCCGAGCTATGTCGTCGCCCGTCGCTACGGCGTTCAGGTCCGGCGCGTGAATCTCGGGGATGGCACCGGCGACGTCGTGGGAGCTGTTGAAGCCGCAATTACCCCGAAGACGCGCATGATCGTGACATCTCACCTGACCTGGAACACCGGGACGGTCCTGCCGGTCAAAGAGATTCAGGAACTGGCGAACCGCCATAACCTGTTGCTGGTGTGCGATGCGGCGCAGTCCGCCGGTTCGATCCCCGCGAATCTGGGCGAACTGGAAATCGATGTCTACGCTACCCCTGGGCAGAAATGGCTGTGCGGACCGGAAGGCACCGGCGCTACTTTTATTTCAGAGCGCGGCATCGAGCGACTGAATCAGACAGTCGTCGGCGGCGGCTCGATGCAGTATGGCGCGAATGAACATCTCGGGGGCTATTTCCTGCCACACCCCGGAGCCAACCGCTTCGAGGTTGCCGGGGCCTTCCAGCCGGCGATAATTGGTTATACCTCCAGCGTTTCCTGGATCAGCCAGGAGCTCGGCATGCAGTGGGTACACCAGCGGATAGCCGAGCTCGGCAAGTATGCCTGGGACAAACTCTCGAAGCTCGATGGGGTCAACGTCCTCACACCGAAAGATCGGATGGCGGGGCTTGTCAGCTTCACCGTCGACGGTGTCGAGCCACCAGCCTTGGTCGAACGACTGGCGAAGGACCGCGTAATCGTCCGGAACATCGGTTTCCCGGTCTGCTCGCGACTATCAGCCAGTTTCTATAACACCGAAGAAGATATCGATAAGGCCGCCGCGTCAATCGAGGCCGCACGCCGCGAGCTGGCGGGCTGACAGAGAGACGTTTTCTGGAGGGGCGGCTAGCCGGCTGCCCCTGAGATATGCACTCGGCCCGTCTCGTGTGTCGGACTACCCGTCGTGACTGGTACCTGGAGGTTTCACCAATGCCCGATCTCTCGAACGGACTCCTGATCTCGGAGCTCTCCTGGCCGGAGCTACGTGATCTGAAACAGAGCGTCGATCTCGTCCTGCTGCCGGTTGGCTCCAATGAGCAGCACGGCCCAAACCTGTCGCTGGACATGGATATCGAGGCATCGGCCGAATTCTGCCGGAGAGCATCTGCAACGATGCAACCGACAGTAGCCGTTGCTCCGCCGATGCCCTGGGGTGTCTCCTTCCACCACATGAATTTCCCGGGGACGATCACGCTGTCGTCTGAGACGTTCATCCAGGTGCTCGTCGAAGTCATGGCTTCCCTCTATCACCACGGCTTTGAGCGCTTTCTGATCGTGAACGGTCATGGCGGCAATATCCCCTCAATGAACGTTGCGATCGTGCGGGCGCAAGAAGAGATCGGGATGACGTTCGTCGGCGCCTGCTCTTATTTCAGCTTTGCCGACAGCGCAATCAAGGATAAGCATGCGAAGACTGCCCACACCGGGCACGCCTGCGAGTGGGAAACCTCAATGGCGATGGAGCTCGCCCCGCAGGTCGTCAAGCACGAAACGCTGGCTGTCGGCGAGCTTACCGAGTTGACCACTGGGTTCCGGCAGGAGATGCAGAAGTACGGCGTCCAGGTGCCCTATCGCTTCGACGAGTTCACGCGCAACGGTGCACTCGGTGATGCGACCCAGGCAACTCCTGAAGCCGGCAAAGAAATCATCGACGATGCACTGACGAATTTCACGCAGTTCTGTCACGACCTGATCCGGGCACATCCAGTCTGAGTGCCAGACGAACCGAGCCAGGGAGGGCATTGTGGACGAGGCAACAACGTCGAGATGGCCCGCCGGGCATCGCGCCGCACTGGTGCTGTCGTTTGACATAGACGGCGAGTACGGCGTCATCAATCGATACGGCGCCGACGACTGGTACTGGCGATCCCAGGCCACCTATGACCTGGAAACCGGCATCTGGAGAGTCCTCGATATTCTCGAGGATCTCGATCTTCAATCCACCTTTTGCTGGGTCGGACGTTGTGCCGAAGACCGTCCTGACGCCGTTCAGGCAGCCCATCAGGCCGGTCACGAAAGCTCAACGCACGGCTGGGATCACCGGTACTATCGGGATATGACGCGTGACGAACAGCGGGAGGACATTCAGCGTACGGCTGATGCCATCGCCAGTATTACCGGTGAACGGCCTGTCGGACACAAATCGCCGTCGTGGCGATTTAACGAAGAGACCGTGCCTGCGTTGCAGGAACTTGGCTTTCTATGGAATATGGACATCGCATCCCGCGATCTGCCATATCTCCACGAATCAGGTCCGGACAACTACCCGCTGGTTCAGTTGCCGCCGTCGCGCCTCTGGGAAGACTACGCCTTCTTCGTCGATCAGGTGGTTCCACCGGACGATGCCTACAACTCGTGGCGCGAAGACATCGATGTCATCCGGGCTGAAGGCAAGCTGATGTGTCTGACCTTCCACCCCTGGGTTATCGGGCGGCCCGCCCCTTCGCAAGCACTCGTGCACTTTCTGGACTACGTCATCAGTCTGGGCGACGTCTGGATTGCCCGGGCCGACCAGGTGTCCCGCTGGTGGCTGGACTCAACCAGGGAAGCTGAAACGCGATAGAATTTCAGGAGTACGAGATTCGCGTTTCACCAGCCATTAGACGAGAGACCTTGCTATGCATATTGCCCCGGCCCACGCTCTGAGCCCTTCACCGTTCCGAAAAACACTCCTGATCGCGTCGCTGTCGCTTTTGACCATCCTTGTCGCTTGCGGAGATTCAGAAGATGAAGAAGGCTCGGACCTTGGCGCAGTTCCGACCATCCAGATCGACGAGCCGATCGACTCCAGTGAGCCGGAAGATCCGGACCCAACAGTGACTCCACAGCAAGAACCGACTTCAGTTCCTGAGGCGACGGCAGTTGAACCGTCCGAAGAGTCGACTGAACCCGAGCCAACACCACAACCCGAACCGACTCCAACCAGCGAGCCTGAGCCGACTGCTGAACCTGAGCCCAAGCCGGAACCGCTAGATCTGCCAGATGCCGCATTCCTCGGCGGAATGACCCACATGTATCAGACCATGAACAACTGCTCGGCAGCGTCGGTCTGCATGTTGTTGAGCCACTACGACATCGTGCTCGATCAGGAACAGCTCCGGTCAGTCATGCGTCCAAACGATGCAGCCAAACACGGCAAATACGTCTACATCATCGACTATCTCAGGGAGCAGGGCTTTCGCGCCGATTTGAAGCATGGCGGGGATATCGAGACGATCAAGGCGTTCGTTGCCAACGATATCCCGGTGGTTGTCCAGCAATGGCTCGAGCTTGATTCCGATCCCATCGGCCACTACTCAGTTGTTCGTGGCTACGACGACAATGAGCAGGTATTCCGGCTGAATGATTCGATGCACGGCGAAGATTTTCGGGTTTCATACGACGTCTTCGTCCAGAAGTGGCGAGCGTTCAGCTATCGATTCATTCCGGTCTACCCGGAGAGCGCGCAGGGGAATGTCGACCGGATCCTCGGCGAGGAAGTCGATCAGACGATCAATCGCCAGCGAACACTTGAGCAGATCCAGGCGGAACTCCAGGGGCGTCCTGAAGACCCTGAACTGATTTACTCACTCGGCACGAACTTGCACGATCTGGGCCGGTACGGAGAAGCGATCGAGGCCTACGAACGCGCAGCAGCGATCGGCCTGCCGCCGAAAATGCTCTGGTACGTCTACTGGCCCGCAGAGGCATACAACGAGATCGGCCAACACGACCGGGCAATCCAGGTTGCCGACCAGCAGATTGCCAGCGCTCAGACGTTCGGGGATATGCGCTACGAGCGAGCGCGAGCGATTGAGGCGCTTGGACGAATCGACGAGGCGATTGCCGAGTACCGGCAGGCCCTGGTTGATGATCCGAAGTTGCAGCGAGCAGAAGACGCGCTAGTACGCCTCGGAGCGCAGTAGGCATCGCGAGCATGACCTCCCGCCACCATCGATAATGTTGTTGCCGCGCGTAGGTCAGGATGCTAGCCTGAGCCGGCACGCGGCATCCCGCGCTTGACCAGTAACCAACTCGACGAAAGGACGGTGGCGTGTCGGCTGACATCATCTTTATGGGTGGTCATATTCTCGATGGATCGCGGACTCCCAGTGACGCGACCGCCGTTGCGATTCACCAGGGGCGGATCGCCCATGTCGGAACCGATAGCGAAGCCTTAAAGTGGCGAAATCCTGGTACGCAAGTCGTTGAACTGAACGGGCGAACAATCGCTCCGGCATTTAATGATGCGCACTGCCACATCATGTCAGTGGGGTTTGCCGCCCGGGAGATCGACGCCCATACACCACCAAATCGAACCATCCAGCAAATCGTCGACCGGGTCGCTGAGCGTGCTCGAAACACCGAAGCCGGTCTCTGGGTCATTGCCCGTGGCTACGATCAGGCACGGCTCGACGATCAACGGCATCCAACCCGCGACGATCTCGATCCGGTATCGCCGGACAATCCGGTGCTCATCGTCCGGGCGTGCGGGCACATCAGCGTGGCCAACAGCAAGGCGCTCGAAGCGGCTGGCATTGATGCGCAGACCCCTGCCCCGGAAGGCGGCACGATCGACCGCGACAGCAACGGCCGGCCCACTGGCGTGCTTCGAGAAGAGGCAAACAAGGTGGCCCGGCGGTCGATTCCGAACCCGACGGTCGACGAGATCCGAGAAGCCCTTTTGCTGGCGGGTCAGGAATATTACTCGCGCGGCGTCACCAGTGCCGCTGAAGCTGGGATCTGCTCCGCCGACGAGATGGCCGCCTACACCACGCTTCGCAATGAAAACCGACTGCCGCTTCGCAGTTATCTCATGATGATGATCGATGACCGACTCGAGGAGTTGCGTGCGCTCGGAATCCGAACTGGCTTTGGCGACGACATGCTCCGGATTGGTCCGGCCAAGATTTTTCTGGACGGCAGTATCGGAGGCCGCACAGCACGGATGTCCCAGCCATATGATGGGGAAGACGACAATCTGGGACTCTGGATGCAGGATCCCCAGCTGATGAAGCAGAAGCTGATCGACGCCCACCTGGCTGGATTCCAGTGCTGCGCTCATGCGATCGGCGATGCCGCAATCGATCTCCTGCTCAGCGCATTCGAGGAGGCGCTGGAACAAGAGCCACGGGCTGATCACCGGCACCGGATCGAGCACTCAAGCATCCTCCGGCCAGATCTACTCGACCGGATTCAACGAATCGGGGCAGTCCCGATCCCCGGCACGAGCTTTCTTCACGCGTTCCAGCGAGCCTATGTCGCCAATCTCGGGATGGACCGTATCCGCTATGCCTACGCGATGCGCGAGTTCCTGAACCGCGGCATTGTCGCGGCCGCAAGTACGGATGCTCCAGTGGTGTCTACCAGCGCCATGATCGGTATCCAGACGATGATGACCCGCCTGAGCGAAGAGGGCGAAGAGCTCTATGCGGAGGAAAAGATTACGCTTGAAGAGGCAGTCCATGCCTACACGTGGGCCGGCGCCTACGCCTCGTTCGAGGAGAACATCAAAGGGACGCTGGAACCCGGTAAGGTCGGTGACGTCGTCGTGCTCGAGACGGACCTGCGCGGCGTCAACCCGAACGAGATGGCTGGCGTAAATGTCGATACAACTGTCATGAACGGCGAAATCGTCTACCAGCGCGACTCCAGCTCAACGTGATGAGCCGGAGTCGCGGTCTGCTTCGCTAGGTCTGACGTCGAGACTGTGGATCACTCGCGTGGTGGACTACTGCCAGCCTACCCGCGCTTGTAAGTGCCGATGACCCGATTCATGGCGATCACGTTCGGTTCAATCTTGTTGAGCAACTGTTCGAGCGTCATGCCTGGTTCCAGATCCGGATCGCAGTCCAGCGCAAGCACCCAGAAATAGTAGTGGTGACGCCCGTGACCTTCCGGCGGCATCGGTCCGCCGTAACCAGACTTTCCTGAGTCAATTGGTCCTGCGGTTCCGTCACTGGCTCCCTCTTCCAGGCTCGTTGTTGAAGCAGGGAGGTTGTAGAGCACCCAGTGCGTGAAACCATAGGTCCCAGGCTTCACAAGCGGGGCGTCTGGATCATGCGAGATGACCGCGAACGATCGGGTTTCCCCCGGCGCACCCGTCCAGGAAATCGCCGGTGACACGTCTTCACCTTCTCCGGTGTGTTTTGTCGGAATTTTTCCGTGGTTCTCGAAGGCTGAGCTTGTTACCTGCATCTCATTCGAAAGCGCGAATCCCATGAAACGTCCTTTCTTCTCCTCGTGTGCTTTTCAGATTGCATCCCGGGCCGGCAAGACTGGACCGGTAATCCCGTCGATACTATGATCTCAGCAATACTCGTTCCTTGCCACGACCACATTCCACGTGGATTCTGCACCAAGTGAAAGCAAACCGGGGAAATCTACGGGGCATCCGTTGACATCACAGGAAGGGACATCGTAGATGGCGAAGCTCACGTATATCGGCCACTCAGCGTTCGCGCTGGAAGCGAATGGCATCCAAATTCTGGTCGATCCGTTTATTACCGGAAATCCCGTATCGACTCACAACTCAGACGATTTCTCTCCTTCGGTGATTCTGCTCACGCACGCCCACGACGATCACGTCGGAGATACTCTGGAAATCGCCCTCCGTACCGGTGCAACAATCATAACCATCGTCGAATTGGCCGACTACCTCGAGCAACGGGGAGTCAAGACCGACGCTGCGAATCACGGGGGAACTATCGGGTTCGACGGTGGCTCGGTAAAGTTCGTGCCCGCCTGGCACTCCTCAACGTTCACCCAGGAGTTTCTGGCCCCTGGGGTACCGTCCGGCCTCATAGTTCGTTTCGACGGGACGACGATCTACTTCGCTGGCGATACCTGCCTGTTCAGCGACATGAGTCTCATCGGAGAGGAAGGGA
>JBBDTL010000078.1:0-8394 GCA_040904465.1 Thermomicrobiaceae bacterium
GAGCCTGATGACGATCGCCACGATCCAGACGGCGATCAACCACCGATCCAGACGAACCCCGGAAAATCCCGACACATGATCCCGGACTCGCAGCCACCGACTCAACGACGGCCCCATTCCAGGATTCGCGCTCCACCAAGAGCTACTGGCAAGCCTATCGCAAGCCCGGCGCGATGCAACAGTGAGAGCGCCAGAACTGCTGGGACCGAAACGCCGATCGCGCCCGCCAGGAACGCCATAGCGGCCTCGCGAACCCCGAGCCCGCCAGGAACAGGTGCGATCAAACCGACGAGCAACGAGAGATTGGCAATCAACAAGATTTCGAGCAGGCCCAGACGCAATCCAACCGCGACAGACGCGATCCCGACAGCGCCCATGTCAAGTACCCAGCGAGCGAGGGTCAGCATCGCTATCGGCCTGATATGTTCCCGGCTGCTTACGAGCTCGAGCGTCGCTTGCCGGACTCGTTCAACGAAACCGGGCAGGTAACGCCGGCTGGCAAGCAACATGACAATCGCTACGGAGACGATCGCTACGACAGTCGCGAGCGCTATCAGAGAATCGTCAACCGTTACCTGCCCGGCGATTGCTTCGAGCATCGTCGGACCGCTCAGAAACAGCACTGTCGAACCCGCCAGTGCGAGCATCCCGGCGTCGAGTAACTGCTCGGCTGCGAGTGTCGGAAGCGAACGGCTGAGCGGGACGCTCCGACTATCCCGCACGAGGATTGCCTTTGCAGGTGCTCCGAGAAATCCGGGAGCCGCGTAATTGATCAGCGAAGCGAGTGAGGTCACGCGCACCGACTCGAATACCGGTACATCGCTTCCCGTGCGCCTGAGCAGATACACCCATCGCCAGGCATGGCTGATCGGAAGTGCAATTCCCGTGGCTATTAGCGGACCCGCCCAGACCAGGCTTACTCGCGACAAGGCGGAAATCGCGTCTGATAGCTGGCCCGTTGCAATGAAACCACCAATGATCGCGACTGGGATGAGCCAGCGCAACGCGAGGATTGTTACACGGCGGGTGTTCCATCTCTGGCCGGTTGATATCGTCACACTCGCCGCCTTGAATCGTCCCGATCTTCGTCGCATGAAACCAGCGAGCACATAATCTCATCGACAACAGGCGCCAGAGCGCGGTCGCTTCCATACTTCTCGAAGGCGGTGCGAGCGCCAGCCGAAAGCCGGCTTCGGAACTCCGGATCACTGAGACGAAGCAATGAATCGGCGAGGGACGACGGATCACCCGGATTGACCATTAACGCCGACTCTTCGTGAACAAGAACGTTCCGAACCGCATGGGAGTCACGTGTGACGATCGGAACTCCGATTGCCATCGCCTGAAAGACCTTATTCGGAATCACGCGGTTGGCCTTCTCACCTGCGCCGAATATCCCAAGCACACAATCAGCGCTACCGATTCGACCCGGCAAACGAGAATAGGCGACCCACGGTCTGTGCACAAGTGGCGCATCAGGGCTTGATTGGGTGAATCGCTCGATCAGATTCACCTGCTGCCCCGATCCGATGATTTCAAAACTGATGCCCGTATCCCCGTTCTCATGCAAGATTTTCAACGCAGACAGTATCGTATCGACTCCGTGCAGCGGGATCATTTTCCCATAGAACAATATATGCAGCAGGCCATCACGACTGCCGGGTGACGGTCTGTGATGAAAGACCCGCTCATCAGCTCCAACGTACAGAACCCGTATGCGGCTTCGCGAGACACCGAATCGTTCAGCCATGTAGACGGCATTCTCTTCGGTATCCGCCAGCGTCATGCTGGCCATCCGCAGCGATATCCAGTCCACCAGCCAGACCAGCCGCCCGGCGAATGATCGCTCGCGAACCAGCGCACGGTCCTCAACAATCGCGTCTGTGAGCGTCACCAGTGGGTTGAATAGAACAGGGGTTCCAGATAGTCTGGCGAGCCCTCCAAGGATCAGCATGTCGAGCTGGCCAATATACCCAATGACGACTGCGTCCGCAGAGCGCAACCTGACCCCAACTCTGAGAGCCAGCTTTAGATAAATGACCGCTAGCTGAATCGCGAGCATGATAGTCGCAGCGAAACCGCCAAATCCGGTCGATTTGTCGCGGAAATGCTCCCAGAACGGTTCGTGGATTTCGGTCAGGTCTGCGCCGCCACTCCGGAGAAGTCGAATCAGTTGCTGGTTGCGGGGATAATCACGCTCGTAGGTCCCAACATAGAGAAATTTCGGACTTCGGGTCACCAGTTGCTCATCTCAGTGCGACGAACGCATCGGAGAGAATTATACGGGAGCCCACGCAAAAACCCCGACCGTATCCGGACGGGGTTCTCGCGCAGGTTTCTCGCGAAAGCCGGGAAGCAGCGATTCTGCTTCCCGCGGCTCCGGCGATCGGACTAGTAGTCCATCCCACCTGGCATCTGCGGCATGCCGCCACCAGCGCCGGCTTCCTCTGGCTTGTCAGTAATGAGCGCCTCCGTCGTGAGGATCATTGCTGCGATCGATGCAGCGTTCTCGACTGCGGAGCGCGTGACCTTCACCGGGTCAATGACGCCCCACTCGACCATGTCGCCATACTCGTTTCGGATGACTTCGTAGCCAAGGGTCGGCTTGTTCTGTTCCCGCTGCATGCGGCGGATCTCTCCAACAACGACAGCGCCGTCTTCGCCAGCATTCTCGACGATACCGCGCAGCGGTTCCTCAAGTGCTCGCTTGACGATCATCATACCGGTGTGAATGTCGCCGGTCTCCTTGACGTCGTCGAACACCATCGTGCAGTTGATCAGCGCGACTCCACCACCCGGGACCATGCCCTCTTCGACACCGGCACGGGCAGCGTTCAGTGCGTCCTCAACGCGGTGCTTCTTCTCCTTGAGTTCGGTCTCGGTCGCAGCGCCGACCTTGATGACCGCAACACCGCCGGACAGCTTGGCCTGGCGCTCCTGCAGCTTCTCTCGGTCGAAATCGCTCGTTGTGGTCTCGGCCTGAGCCTTGATCTGCTCCACGCGAGCCTTGATCTGATCTTCCTCGCCGTAGCCCTCAACGATCGTGGTGTCGTCCTTGGTGGCAACGACGCGGCGGGCACGACCGAGGTCCTGCACCGTGGCGCTGTCGAGCTTGCGGCCGACTTCCTCGGAGATCACGGTACCGCCGGTCAGGATGGCGATATCGCGAAGCATTTCCTTGCGGCGGTCACCAAAGCCCGGAGCCTTCAGCGCCAGAGCGTTGACCGTACCGCGGAGCTTGTTGACGACCAGGGTCGCCAGCGCTTCGCCCTCGATGTCCTCAGCGATGATCACGAAGTTCTTGGTGACCTGCATCGCCTTCTCGAGGACTGGAAGAATGTCCTGAACAGACGTGATCTTCTTGTCAGTGATCAGGATGAACGGCTCATCCAGCTCGGCTTCCATGCGCTCCGTGTTGGTTACGAAGTACGGGGATGAATAGCCGCGGTCGATCTGCATACCCTCTGTGTACTCGGTTTCAAATTCGAGCCCGCGGGATTCTTCGACCGTGACAACGCCGTCCTTGCCGACCTTCTCCATGACGTCAGCAATGAGGTTGCCGATGCCTTCGTCAGCGGCAGAAATACCGGCGACATGGGCAATGTCTTCCTTGCCACGCACCTGGATCGCCATATCCTTGAGGTGCTGGACAACCAGCTTGCTGCCCTTTTCGATGCCGGTCTTGAGCTGCATCGGGTTAGCGCCGGCGGCGACGTTGCGAAGGCCTTCATGCACAATCGCCTGGGCCAGCACCGTTGCCGTGCTGGTGCCGTCACCAGCGGTGTCATTCGTCTTGGTTGCGGCTTCCTTCAGAAGCTGGGCTCCCATGTTCTCGAAGTGATCTTCGAGCTCAATCTCCTTCGCGACCGTCACACCGTCGTGTGTAACCGTCGGAGCGCCGAACTTCTTGTCGATCGCGACATTGCGGCCCTTTGGCCCCAGTGTGGTCTTGACCGCGTTGGCCAGGGTATCGATACCCGTTTTCAGTGACCTACGCGCTGCTTCGTCGAATTCGATAATCTTCGCCACGTTTCGACTCCTCCCGTTGAACCCGGTGGGGCCAACTCAAGATCTACAATTACCTGTGCTAGTTTCCGACGACAGCCAGAATGTCTTTTTCGCTGATGATCAGGAACTCGTCTTCGGCCACCTTCACCTCGGTGCCGGCGTACTTGGCGAAGAGCACCTGCTCACCATCTTTGACGTCCATTGGCTGGCGGCTGCCATCATCGTTCAGCCGGCCCGGACCAACAGCGATGACTTCGCCGCGCTGCGGCTTTTCCTTCGCGGTGTCCGGCAGGACAATTCCGCTTGCGGTAACTTCTTCTTGCTCGGTCGGGCGAACAACCACCCGGTCGCCGAGCGGCCTCAGGCTAGATTTGACGGTTGACATCCTTCAGGACCTCCTGTGTACTTATGCGGCGTAAGTGGGAGCGCCGCCGCCCTTCCAACGATTCGTGTTAGCACTCACACGTTGAGAGTGCTAACGCTGATATCTTAGCCAACACGCGCGCTACATGCAAGCCAATTTTGCAAGTTTCCTGTAATGAGGTTTCCCCAGCCGGAGAGTTGGGCGACAATTCAGCCGATACGTGTTGAAAAATGCTCCCGCATGACGGGATAAAACCGTAGCTGGAAGGTCGACCATTCGAAAACGAAACCAGGAGGATCTGTGTCATATCGATTCGCCGAACGTATTGGCAATCTGCAGCCATCGCCCACCGTGGCAGTCTCGGATCGCGTCCGGGAACTCAAGCAGCAAGGGCTCGACGTCATTGATCTCGGCGGCGGCGACCCTGACTTCCCCACGCCGCGTCATATTTGCGAAGCAGCCTCCGAGGCACTCTTCGCCGGCGATACGCACTATGTCGCCAGCGCAGGAATTCCTGAGCTTAGACAGGGCATCGTCAAGAAGCTGAAGGAAGACAACGGAGTCGATGTTGAGCCGAATGGGATCATTGTCACTCCCGGCGGAAAATCAGCGCTCATCTCATCGGTACTCGCGCTCGCCGGACCTGGCGATGAGGTGCTTACCTTTGATCCCGGATGGGTTTCCTATGAGCCGATGGCCACCATCGCAGGAGCGGCCACACGGCACGTATCACTCGACGCTGCCGACAACTACCGGATCACGCGTGAAGCGATCGAGAAACACGTCACGGACAACACTCGCCTCATGATCGTCAACAGCCCGAACAACCCGAGCGGAAAAGTGCTGTCGCAGGAAGAGGTAGATGCTGTCTGTGCAGTTGCTCAAGATCGGAACATCATTGTCTTCTCGGATGAGATCTACGAGAAGATCGTCTACGACAACAACAAGCACATCAGTATTGCTGCCCAGCCTGGAATGGCAGAGCTAACGTTGACGCACAACGGGTTCTCGAAAGCGTATGCAATGACGGGCTGGAGACTCGGCTATGTCGCTGGCCCGGTGGAGATCATCAAGCAGATCATGAAGATCCACAGCCACTCCGTTACCTGCGCAACATCGTTCGCTCAGCGAGGAGCGGTCGCGGCGCTGAACGGTCCGCAGCACTTCATCGATGAAATGGTCCAGGCATGGGATCGACGGCGCAAGCTTATCGTCGAAGGGCTGAACGCAATCCCCGGATTCAACTGTCCGTGGCCACAGGGCGCATTCTACGCCTACCCCGATGTCTCAGGGACCGGAAAAGGCGGAAGCGAGATCGCCGAGTATCTGATCAACGAAGCCCGAGTTGGAGTCACTCCTGGCATCGCGTTCGGCGAAGCGTCGGCAAGCAACATCCGGCTAAGCTTTGCCAACTCCGATGAGCTTCTGGAGGAGTCAGTGAAGCGAATGCAGGCAGCATTCGCCTGATCTCACGAACACACACCGCGTCGGGCACAGACTGACTGACGTACCCATCATGTTGTTCCGGCCCTGCCTGGAATAGTATCGTCAGAGCACGTCGTTTGAATGAATGACGGCGATCGCCCGGCGATCTTATCGACAGCACGCTGATTGGAATCGGGTCCTCATGCAGTCCCGTGACGAAATCCGGCTGACAGAACTGGCCGCTTGCGCCGGCTGAGCGTCTAAACTCGGGCCTGAGGCCCTGGCGCAGGTACTGCAGCCACTTACACAGAGAACAGATCCGAATCTGATCGTCGGTCTCCAGACCAGCGATGATGCTGCCGTCTACCGTCTGAACGACGAGCAGGCCATTATTCAGACGGTCGATTTCTTTCCGCCTGTCGTGGATGACCCCTATGCCTACGGGGCGGTTGCGGCTGCCAACTCGATGAGCGATGTCTACGCCATGGGTGGCGAAGTGCTCTTCGCACTGAACATCGCAGCGTGGCCCGAAGACCTTTCGCTGGACATTCTGAGCCGGGTTTTCGAGGGTGGCGCGGACAAAATGGCCGAGGTTAACGCGGTCATCGCCGGCGGTCACACGGTGACCGATGCTGAGCCGAAGTACGGGCTCGTAGTCACAGGCACAGTCAACCCGGCAAAAACCCTAACCAAGGCCGGAGCGAAACCGGGAGACCGGGTATTCCTCACGAAGCCAATCGGCACCGGTGTCATCACTACCGCCAACAAGCAGGGGGTCTGTGATGACGCCCATTTGCAATCCGCCATTGACTCCATGACGAAGCTGAATCGCAAGGCCTCGCAGCTCGGCCAGCGTGCTGGCGTCAACGGTTGCACGGACATCACCGGCTACGGCCTCATCGGGCACGCGCTGGAGATGGCGATCAAGAGCAATGTCCAGCTGGTCTTTGATGCAGCATCGATCCCGTTGCTCGATGGAGCCGAGCGATACGCGTCTGAAGGACGATTGCCCGGCGGTGCGCACAGGAACCGCGAGTACTACTCTCAACCCGGTTCCGGCGGGCTCGATATTGGCGAGGGCGTCACCCAGGTTATTCAGGACCTGCTCTTCGACCCGGAAACATCCGGCGGTTTGCTGATTACTGCATCGGATATGCGGGCGGAAGCATTGAAGACGGCTTTTCAGACAATGGGCGAGCCTCTCTGGGAGATCGGCCGCGTCGGTGCCGGAAGCGGATTGCGGATCCGTGGATGAAATGCGTTGGGTCCAGAGATGACTTCATCAACTGGCGGGCCGAACGATCCATCTCTCGAACCAACCTGGCGCGAAATTCTTCGCGAACTCGAAGTAACCCCGTCGAAAGCTCTCGGGCAGAATTTTCTGCACGACAGAAAAATCGTCAGGCGCATCGTTAGCGTGGCGGATATCGACGACTCAGTCGACGTGCTCGAGATCGGGCCCGGGCTCGGGATTCTCACGCAGGAACTCGTGAACCACGCCGGGAGTGTCACCGCCGTCGAACTCGATAGCAAGCTCGCGGCACGCCTCGGCGACTACTTCAAAGATCGCGCACGCATTTTCGAAGGCGATATTCTCCAGGTCAACTTACCGGACGTTCTCCCCTCGACACCGTATATCGTGGTTGCCAATCTTCCTTACTCGGTAGCCACCGCCGCGGTACAACGTATGTTCGAGGCCGAGACACCGCCAGAGCGAATGGTGATCATGGTCCAGCGGGAAGTCGCCGAGCGGATGGTGGCACGGCCCCCGGAGATGTCTATCCTGGCCGTCGCGGTACAGTTCTACGCCACGGCGAAGATCCAGTTCCGGATCGGTTCAGGCGCATTTATTCCTGCTCCACGTGTGGAGTCGTCGGTCATTCGCCTGGATCTTCACGCAGAGCCGCCACTACCCCGCGCCACTCATCCTGACTTCTTCAGACTGGTGAAAGCGGGATTCTCTCAGCGACGCAAGCGGCTCGATAACTCAATCGCTTCATCGCTACGTGTCGCGAAGGCGGACGTTTCGGAGGCGCTTGTTCTGGGAGGGCTCGACCCGTCCCGCCGCGCCGAGACGTTCGATGTTTCCGAGTGG
Organism: Thermomicrobiaceae bacterium; assembly: GCA_040904465.1. Taxonomy (GTDB): domain Bacteria; phylum Chloroflexota; class Chloroflexia; order Thermomicrobiales; family Thermomicrobiaceae; genus SLMJ01. The sequence continues at coordinate 7,893 of JBBDTL010000078.1, forward strand.
GTTCAACTGTTCCACCACTCTGGAGAAATACTTGGTGACTGATTTCAGGCTCTCGGCCCCGGTCCGCCTATTTGCGCCCGCCAAGGTCAACCTTGGACTCGAAATACTGGAGAGACGACCCGATGGCTATCACGAGGTCATCACGCTCATGGAGACAATCTCGCTTTTTGACATTCTGGATATTGAGCCGTGGAAAGAACTGTCCATCGTCTCGGACAAGCGAATCCCCGCCCGGGACGATCTGACGCTCAAGGCGCTTGAAGCATTGCAGGGCTATCTCGAGAGGCCGCTGCCAATCCGGGTCACAGTCCAGAAACGCATTCCGATGGCGGCGGGCCTCGGCGGCGGTAGTAGCGACGCTGGAACCCTTATTGGCGCGATTGGCTCAATGACGGGACTGTCGAATGACGAGATGTGGAGAATTGCCGGGGAACTGGGGTCGGACGTCCCATTCTTCATCACCGGCGGCGCGGCATTGGCGGCCGGCACCGGCACATCGATC
>JBBDTL010000079.1:0-8284 GCA_040904465.1 Thermomicrobiaceae bacterium
CCAACTCCGAGCTTGAGAATCGACGCCGAACGGATGAACGGCAGCATCGACTGCCGGGCGATCTCGGGATCCGGCCAGTATTTGCGCCGCGGGTTGGGATCGAACGTCAGGGGCGTTCCCTTTTGGGTAGCAATCTCCAGAATTCGCATCAACGCTGATCGACCCGGCTCGCTCAGCAGAAGGAGCGAACCGATAATCACAGCTGATGCTTCTTCGATGCCTGCATTGTCGACATGTTCTGGAGCCAGCAGCGAGTCGGCGGGCGGAGACCCGTAGAAAACAAAGTCCCGCTGCTCGACGGAGCCGGTTACCACGGCCAGGCGTGTCTGAGCATTCTGGACAGCGACGCACTTCGAGAGGTCAACGCCCTCTCCGGACAGTCGTTGCCGGATCCAGTCACCCGGTGGGTCGTCCGCCAGGCACCCGAGAAACCCAGCCTGGCCGCCCAGCCGCGAGATCGCCACCGACGCATTCGCCGGGGCTCCGCCTATACGCGGAACGAACGACTCTATCTCCCACCAGTTGTCGGTGGGAGAGGCGAGGAGATCGATCAGTGCTTCACCGGCGGATATGATCAGCGGTGCCGAAGAACCTACCGACATATGCTATTGCTGCGTGGTAGCGTCGAATGCCGTGGCGGGTGTCGGATCACGCAGAACATCAAAGACATCGCGGATGGCTTCAAGTTTCTGCAGGATCTGAGAAAGTTGCTGGACGCCGTTGACTTCGAGCGTCATCAGGACTGTCACTGTTCGGTCGTCGTTGACACGGGTAAGCACATTGAGCGCGTTCACTTTCTCGTCGGCCACTAGTGCGGTTACGTCCCGCAGGAGACCGACGCGGTCCCATGCGTCTAGCCGGACATTGACTGGATACAGCTCTCGTTCGCTGTTGCCCCAGCTTACCTGGACGAGCCGCCCTGGCTCGTCGACGTTTGCGACGTTCTGGCAATCCTCGCGATGAACTGTGATCCCGCGACCGCGGGTGACATAGCCGATGATCGGATCACCGAAGACCGGCTTGCAGCAGTTGGCGAGTGTGGTGTAGAGATCACCAATACCGGTGACGTTTATGCCGACCGGTGAAGTCGTGGACTGCTGTGGTCCGCGCCGTCTCAGAACCTGCTGGTCCTCATCCTCTGCGAGCTTCGTCGTGATCTGCTGCGGGCTGACCGCGCCGTATCCGATGGCCGCGAGGAAATCATCCACCTTGTTGTAGCGCGGAAATTGTTTGGCTATGTCATCCATCTTGACTTCGATGCCGAGACGGCGAAGCTCACGCTCCAGGATGCTGCGACCCTGGGCAATGTTCTCTTCGCGCTCCTGCTTGCGGAACCATTGACGGACTTTTTCGCGGGCCGACGCCGTCTTGATATAGCCACTGCTTGACATAAGCCAGTCTCGCGAGGGCCCGACCTTGGTTTTCGAGGTCATGATCTGAACGACCTGGCCGTTCTGGAGCTTGTAGTCCAGGGGAACGAGCTGGTTATTGACTTTGGAACCAACGCACTGATGACCGACCTCGGTATGAATCCGGTAGGCGAAGTCGATTGGAGTCGCTCCAGCCGGGAGTTCAATGATGTCACCCTGTGGGGTGAAGACGTAAATCATCTCCTGAAAGACATCGGATTTGAGGGACTCGACGAACTCGTGGGCATCGACCACTTCATCGCGCCAGTCCATGAGCTGACGCAACCAGGTTATCTTCGCTTCCACATTCTGGTCAGATTTGGCGCCCTCTTTATAGCGCCAATGTGCGGCGATGCCGTATTCGGCGATGTGGTGCATCTCAAATGTGCGAATCTGAATCTCGATCGGCGAGCCTTCGCTGCCAAGGACTGCGGTGTGGATCGACTGATACATGCTCTCTTTCGGGGTCGCGATGTAATCGTCGAATTCTCCGGGAATCGGATGCCACATCGTGTGGATCACGCCGAGCGCTCCGTAGCAGTCTTTCTTCTCGTGAACCAGGACGCGAACTCCCAGGACGTCGTAAATCTCTTCCAGCCGGCGTCCCTTGCGTTCCATCTTCCTGACGATCGAAGTAATATGCTTTTCTCGACCGTAAATCTCTGCCTCGATGCCAGCGTCAGTCAGGGCCGTCTGCAACTCGCTGATGACCGAGTTGATATATCGGTCCCGGTCAGTACCACGGCGGGCGAGAGCGCGGTCGACGCTGAAAAAGGTTTGTGGATCGAGATACCGGAGTGCGAGGTCTTCGAGCTCAGACTTGATTTGCCAGATTCCTAGGCGGTTCGCGAGGGGGGCGTAGATCTCCATCGTTTCCTGCGCGCTGCGCAGTTGTTTGGTCCTGGGCATATGCTCCAGGGTGCGCATATTATGGAGCCTGTCGGCCAGTTTGATGAGTACCACCCGGATATCATCAACCATGGCCAGGAACATCTTCCGCAGACTTTCCGCCTGCCGTTCCTTCTCCCTCGACGCCTGTTCGCGCTGTTCGGGCGTCCACTTGATCTGCCCGAGTTTAGAAACGCCATCCACCAGTTTGGCAACAGGCTCGCCGAACATCGTTTCGAGATCCTCAAATGTTGTGTCGGTGTCTTCAATGACGTCGTGCAGAAGGGCTGCGACCAGCGTATCTGGATCGAGTTCCATCTCGGCGAGAATAATAGCGACCGCGATCGGGTGCGAAATGTATGGCTCGCCCGATTTTCTCTGGACGTGCGAGTGCTGGTCTTTGGCGAACTCGTATGCCCGGAGGACCTTTGTGATGTCCATCCCGGGAATGTGTTCGGCGATGACGGTCTCGAGCGTTTCCCATGTCGGGGAATCCGGCACGGTTTCAGCCGTCAACTGGTCAGCCGATTCTTCGGTTTGACGGTGAACAAATTCCGGTTTGGACATAGTAGAGGGATCCCGCGCTGCAAGAAAATCGAGGTTTACGTCCCGCAAATATACTCGCCTTCCCGGCGCCCTGTCAAAACCTAGGGCGGGGCGGGCATTAAGGAATCGTTAGACGACCCAGTACCAGCGAACGAACAGCGCCAGAAGCATAACGTGTAGCGGCAGGAACACCGCCAGAATCAACCATTGAACGGAGACATTCCTGGCCCAGATCGCCAGCGGAATAAACAGCGGAAACAGGACAAGCACATAGCGCGCCATACTGACCACCGGCATGCTCTCTACGCCGGCAACGAGCGGCATCATAATCGCCCCGAATGCGAACGAAGAGCCGAGCGAATCGCTCCGGATGATGACGATAGCCATCACCAGCGCCCAGACAGTCAGAAACGTGTTGACCGCTCCCATGACGTAGAAGACATCGCGCGTCTCGCTTTCCAGAAGATAGCGAAATGATTCAACGATCGCCGTAGTCGGTAGCATCTGAACGTGGCCCCATGCTTCCTGAACCTCCAGGAATCCCAGTGGTCTGCCGAACGCGTACCAGAGATATCCCATGTAGACAGCCAGTCCGAGCGGTACCAGTACGATCGGCCACCCCTGCTGGAGGGATTGCTGGATGTTGCGGCTTCTCGATCGCCAGAGGTGAATCAGGAACGGCAGGCCGAGCAGTACTCCGGCTGGGCGAGTCAGGCTCGCCAGAAAACCAGCAATCCCGGCGATCAACGGGCTGCTCCGATGCAGTGCCAGCAACGCTATTCCGCTGAGCAGAAGAAACAGGGCTTCTGTATAGACCGCATTGAAAAAGAACCCGGTCGGGAAAAGGCACAAGAAGAGCAGCGTGCGCTGTGCGACAGGTCTGCCACCGAACTGATATGCGTAGAGCCAGACTGGAAGTAGCGCAACGAAGAAGATCGCGTGATTCAGCAACACGGCAAAGAGGTATAGCGTTGAGTCAGGGATGATCAGCAAGGCGCCCTTGAGCAGCATCGGGAAGAGTGGGAAAAACGCCACACTCTCTTCGCCGCCGCCGGTCCACTCGTATCCGTCCCGGGCAATGTCGATGTACCAGCCCGCATCCCAGCGGAGGCTGGCGTCGATAAGCGGGTGGGTCTCGAACTCGCGCGGCGTGTAGTCGTTCCCAGTGTATTCGGGGATCGTAAAGATCGCGATGATTGCTACTGAGTAGAAGATAATACGCGAGACGGCGAATGCCAGCGCTGCGTCGGTAAGCATCTCACCGTGCCGCTGCCAGACCTGTCTGAAGCGATCCCCCATGCTGTCCTCCGCCGAGGGTTTGCTGGAATCGCCGGTTGCGTTTTCGCAGGTTTCTGTCATGCAGGTTCTCGTCCCGGAATGGCTTCGGCAGTATCGAGTATCGGTGAGCGATCCTGACAGGCCAACGTGATCGGCACGCGGGTACTGTACCGAATCCAGAGGATTGCTGGGGATGCGACCAACCTGGAACAGGAGTTGGAGCGAGCCGCTGTGTTAAGATGCACATGAGATCACACGCTGAATTTGACCCTGAGAAAGCGACAACTATGACTGCGACTGACCGACTGATTCCACCGCAGGAAGCGCTCGACATCGTCTTTCGAGAAGTAAACCGGAGACTTCCGGCCGAAGAGATCGATCTTCTCGACGCACCTGGCAGGATCATTGCCGAACCGCTAGTCGCCGACCGGGACCTGCCACCGTTTCCCGCCTCGACGATGGATGGCTTCGCGGTGATTGCCAGTGACGTTTCACCGTGGCGAGAGATTATCGGCGATCAATTCGCCGGCGATATGCACGACTTTGAAGTCACCGAGGGGACCTGTGCCCGAATCATGACCGGAGCACCCGTCCCAAAAGGCGCGGACTCCGTCGTTCCAGTGGAACTGACCGAACTCCGCGACGATCACATGGTGGCAGACGAAGATCTGATCGTCGAAGGGGCAAACATCCGTCCGATCGGTTCAGACCTTCGCGAGGGCGACGTCCTCATTCAGGCCGGAACGCAACTCGGTCCAGCCGAAGTCGGTTTGCTGGCTAGCCTCGGGCACGCCCGGGTGAAGGTGGTCCAGCGTCCGAAAGTCAGTGTGCTGTCCACCGGGGACGAGCTCGTCGAGCCGGATCAGGAACCGGGACCGGGGCAAATTCGCGACTCGAACCGGTTCTCGCTCAAGGCGGCGGCGGAAGCGTTCGGCTGTGATGTCATATTTTGCGGGCACGGACCGGATGAAGAAGACAAGCTCCGCACGTTAGTCACCGACCTCATGAGTCGCAGCGATATCGTGATCACCTCGGGGGGCGTGTCAGTTGGCGACAGGGACCTGCTGAAAGCACTGTTTATGGAGCTCGGAGACGTGCACTTTCAGCGGTTATTCATGAAGCCGGGCAAACCGCTGAACTTCATGACCTCCGGCGAGACACTCGTATTCGGGCTTCCCGGCAACCCCGTTTCAGCGCTCGTCGGGTTCGAGGTGTTCATCAAGACGGCGATTCGCATTCTCTCCGGTCAACCTGATCCGGCGCCTCGGCTTGCGACGGTTCGCCTGGCTGACGAACATGTTCAGAGCAGCGACCGTATCGAGTACATGCGGGCCGTGGTAACCACTGACGAACAGGGGACGCTCTGGGCGCACACCAACGGGCCACAGCAGTCTGCCCGTCTCATGTCACTGGTCGGCGCCAACGCATTAATTCTGATCGCACCGCGCGAAACCAGCTATGAACGGGACGAAGTGGTGGAAGCCATTATCACTGGCCAGATTTCTCGGCAGGATGTGACGCCATAGAAATGGCTCAGTCGCCTGTGCGGCGCTACTCGTTGATGATCCTGCTGAGCATGGCAGCGCTGGCCTTGCTGTCGCTCGGCGCGTCGGGATCAAACTGGGTCTCAATGTGGCAGGGATTCGACCAGCTGATGATGTCGGTCGATGACATTGAGTATGACGCAGATGAGCGTGAGATTGCAGTCACCACGACATTTGTGAACCAGTCAGATGAACAGTTGCAGATTCATGTACTGACGGTCGGCCTGCGCCTGTCAGGGAGGTCGATCTCGGCCGGGACTGACCGGTACAGCCGTCAATACCTTGAACCAGGAGAACCTATCACCCTCGAGATCACCCAGGCCGTCCCGGGGCAAGAGGCAGCGTTCGTAGAGGAGCAGCTCGATGCCGGCGAAGGCGTCTGGAACCTGCAAGGACGGGTACGCGTGTCGGTAGATGGCCTGAGCGAACCGCTCTGGATGCCGTTCGCGCGTGATATGGCGATCCAGTGAGCTGGCGGATCGGTGAGTGGGCGATCGTCGTGATCGCGGGCGGCCTGGTCGCCGCGGCAGTGTTCGGGCTCAGTGCGGAGCCACTCGCCCCGCTGGGGTTGATTGATCTGTCCTTCTGGCTCGCGGCGCTCGTTATTCTGGTGACTGGCGTGCTGGCGTCGCTGATTCTTGTTGATCTGCGCCGGGCGTTTCTGACCGCGCCGGGGATCGCGGTGCTGGCAGCATTGTTTTACTCCGCAACGCTGATTTCTCCAGCGGCCACGCTTGGTCACTATCTGAATCACCTGCGAAACTACGCGCTGATTCAATCGGTGCCGGTCGTCATTCTGACGCTTGCGCTGATCGCCCTCGGCGTGCTCATCGGAACGGTGATCAATTCCTCAGTCCGCGAATATGATCTGTAGCGCCGTCCGCGCATTGTGAAACTGCCCGTTCCCGATCCGGGAGCGGGCAGTTCGTGTGACCAGAAGGGACCGTTGCTACTTCGTCAAGGTGCTGAGCGCCAGCGCAATATGGTACTTCGTGCGAAGCATCAGTGTTTCGATCCCAAGCGACTCGTTGATGTTGTGAGCGCCGCTGAGCGCCGGATCATCATCCGGGTGCGACGGAGTGAACCCGTAGATCGTGTTGCCCAGAGGGCGGACGAGGCGCGAGTCGGTAAACCCGACAGTCAGCCCCGGCAGGAACGTCAGATCCTCGTTTCCGAGTGCGGCCTTCGTCGCTTCCTCGACGTTGCTCCGGAACGGTGAATCGAACGAGGAGGCGTTGGAGATCGATGTTTCGTGGACGTGGAACGTGACGCCATCAATCCCTTCGGCGATCCTGGCAGCCTGAGCTTCGACATACGCCTTGTCCTGGCTCGGGAGCGAACGGACGTCGCAGACGATGGTGCAGTTCTCAGCGACACTGTTCGACTTCACACCGGCGTTCATCATCGAAGCGACGAGCGTCATCCGCGAACATGCTCGCAGCTTGGACGAGAGACTGTAGTCCGTCTTGGCTACTCGTTCGAGGATCTCTTCCAGATTATCGACGGTGACCTTGTCACTTATGCCAGCCAGCTTGTCGAGATGGCCGAAGATCTCGGCTTCGACCGAGACTTCCGGCTCGTAGGTGCGGATTCGCTGCACAAGCTCTTCGGCCTTATAGATCGCGTTGTCCGCCCGCCACGGCTGAGAGGCGTGGAAGCCTTTACCGGCAACATGAAAGTGCATCTCGAGACGGCCTTTTTCGCCGGTCGCGATCTCGTAGATCATTCCGGCCGCACCGTTTGTCGGATCGCCGCCGCCCTCGTTGACGGCGTAGTCCGCCTTGAGTGTCTCCGGGTGGTTTTCGACCTGCCAGCCAAAACCGTACACCCCGCCGGTTTCCTCATCGGCGCATGTGGCGAATGTCAGCCGGCCATCCAGATCAACACCGGCGCGCTTGAGCAGAATCAGCGCCATCGCCTGAGACGCGACCGTGCCCTTCATATCTGCGGCGCCACGTCCCCAGATCCGGTTGTCGTGAATCTCGGCGCCAAACGGCGGGTAGGTCCACTGGGATTCGTCCTCCACCGGTACAACATCTGTATGTGACATAAAGAGCAGGCTCGGGCCGTCGCTCGACGCGTTATTGTCATAATTTGCGATCAGGTTGCCGCGATTTGGACGTGGCTTGTAAATATCCGCCTGGATGTTGTCTTTCGCCAGCTTCGCCTGAATCAGCTCCGCCGCCGGTAGTTCGTCGCCGCTGTCGGGATCTCCAAAGCTCACTGATGGAACCCTGACGATGTCCTGACAGAGCTCCACGATCTCGTCGTGAGCGTCATCTACCGCGGACATCATCTGCTTGATTAGCGCCTGATCAGCCATTGATTTCTCCTTCTGGTTCGTTCGAACTGCTATCGGTATCTCGTTCGGGTCTGCGTCATCCTAGAGCCGAAATGCCGTTTGCGCAACCGTTTCAACCGGGTTAGTGGCACTCGGCGAATCGCGGCACGGAGTTTGCTTCCCGAAGGTTCATCGTTCCGGTTGACAATATCTATTGAACCGTTTTACGCAGAAATGCTGGACAGGAAAGGATGGCAGAAATGTCAACAACGCAGCTGGAAGATCTTTTTGCCCCGGAAGCCGACAGCATCGCGTCGACCGACCCCGCTTCGCATGCC
>JBBDTL010000080.1:0-1377 GCA_040904465.1 Thermomicrobiaceae bacterium
GCTGTCCAGCCCTCGACGGGCATTCCAAACGCATCGCCGATCGCCAGACCGAGCATACAGCCCAGGAAGCGATCCTTGACGTCGATCCGGGCTTCGTTCTGTTCGTCGGCTTCAGTCATGGTTTTCCATTCCGGAATGAGCGTGGAATTATCGCCGCTGAGGACCGGCGGGAAACGTAGGCACCCAAGCTCTGTTTGCCCGGTCACAGGGCGGATTTCCGGGAATTAAACCACGAGAGAGGGATTGCGCAGACGGTGACCGCGTGTCATTGACGTAATCGGCGTATAATCCGGTTGTCAACTCCGATGCCATCCGCAATACTCACTGTGGAAAGCGTTTGTCGAAACAACGCCCAACATCCGAAATGGAGTGATCAGGTGAATATTCTCAACGCGCTGGAGCGAGTACGCGAACGCCTTCAAGACAACGGCGCGCGGACGGAAACGATTCAACTGGTGGGGACGATCCAGAAAACGGCATCGACGCCCGGCGCGGATCGTGCGCAGGTGCGTTCGGTAACGGATCTTGTTCGCCGGCTGATGCGGACTCCGGTAGCCAATCAGAACGTCGGTGTCTATGACGACCTGGCCGTACTGGAAGAACAACTGGAAGGCGAAACGGCCGAGTTCGTCCAGAAGAAGAATGAAGAAGAAGCCAAGCCGATGCCGAAGTCACGCAAGCACTACAAGCAGTTGAAAGAAAAGGAGGAGCGGGAGAAGGGATCTGGAGACGAATCACGAGCGTCATGATTTTTGTACGTTTTTTGGAAAGCACGATTATAGAGTATGAAACAAGAGTTTCAGCTACGCCCTGAACAATTTGATAAAGTCGCCGTTTTTTTTGATATGTCGAATCTCTACTTTGCCGCGCGTGATCTCGGTATCCGCATCGATTACACGCGTCTGCTCGATTTCCTCGTTAACGGGCGCCGGTTGCACCGGGCCTACGCCTACATGGCGGTTGCACCAGATGACGCCGGGGCGATCCCGTTCCTCACCTGGCTGCGCCGGAATGGCTTCAGGGTCATCACCAAGCCGCTGAAGCGGTTCAGTGATGGCACGACCAAGGGTGATCTGGATATGGAGCTGGCAGTTGATCTGCTGACCCAGGTCCAGCACATCGATGTGGCGGTTGTCGTCAGTGGCGATGGCGATTTCACCTACCTCGTCGATCGTTCACAGCGGCTGGGGCTTCGTGTCGAGATCGCATCCACGCCGCGATATACGGCGATCGAGCTGATGGAAATCGCTGATCGCTATATCGACCTGGAAGCGAGCCTGCGCCTGTTCGCGCTCGATCGGGACAAAACGGGCCCGCCCGACCACGATATCCACAGCGTATTCGCATGGGACGCGGGCGACCGCGCGTACGTCGTGA
>JBBDTL010000081.1:0-1375 GCA_040904465.1 Thermomicrobiaceae bacterium
ATATGCAGTCATCGACTCTCATCAAGCTGCTCCCACACGTGCTACGAGGTTACGGGCCAGACCGATCGGGAAGCGCGCCCAGGGTTTGACCTGGCTACATTGACTAGCCCAATACTACATAAATTGACCGTAGAGTGGATTCTTCGTATAATTCGCGGATGATTTGGCAGGGAACCCCACTCGGAACAGTCCGATGAACGTTCATGTGTGCCTTTCTTCTACTATCGGAAATCGTCAAGGAGGTCGCAAAAGGTGAGTAACGGTAAAGTTCGTGTTGCAATAATTGGCGTCGGGAACTGCGCGTCATCGCTGGTTCAGGGCGTTGAATACTATAAGAACGCAAATCCGGACGAGTTTGTCCCGGGCCTGATGCACGTTGATCTCGGCGGCTACCACGTCCGGGATATCGAGTTCTCGGCGGCCTTCGACGTTGATCAGAACAAAGTTGGCAAGGATCTCTCCGAAGCGATTTACGCCGAGCCCAACAATACCTATCGTTTCGCTGACGTTCCCAATCTCGGCGTTGAAGTTCACCGGGGCATGACGCACGATGGCATCGGCAAGTACTTGTCTGAAGTCATCACCAAGGCTCCCGGCCCCACTGCGAACATCCCTGAGATCCTCAAGCAGACCGAGACCGACGTGGTCATCAGTTTCCTGCCCGTCGGCAGTGAAATGGCGACCAAGTGGTACGTGGAGCAGATTCTTGAAGCCGGCTGTGGCTTTGTTAACTGCATCCCGGTATTCATCGCCCGGGAAGAGTATTGGCAGCAACGATTCCGGGAACGAAATCTTCCGATCGTCGGCGACGACATCAAGAGCCAGGTCGGCGCTACGATTGCCCACCGCGCCCTGACTCGCCTCTTTGCGGATCGCGGAGTGCGTATCGACCGAACCTACCAGCTCAATTTTGGCGGCAATACAGACTTCCTGAACATGCTGGAACGGGAGCGGCTCGAGTCGAAGAAGATTTCCAAGACCAACTCGGTGACCAGCCAGATCGATTACGAACTGGCGGCCGGCGATGTCCACGTCGGACCGAGCGACTACGTACCCTGGTTGAAGGACCGCAAGTGGGCTCATATTCGCCTGGAGGGCACGACGTTCGGCGACGTGCCATTGAACGTCGAGATGAAGCTCGAGGTCTGGGATTCGCCCAACTCGGCCGGCGTGACGATTGATGCCGTTCGCTGCGCCAAGCTCGCAATGGACAACAACATTAGCGGGGCGCTCCTCGGCCCGTCCGCCTACTTCATGAAGTCGCCGCCAGTGCAGTACCACGACGATGACGCTCATGACATGGTCGCGACATTCATCCGGGAAACGGCAGCCCACCGCGACGCCAAGATGCCTGTCGAGCAATAGACGCGCATCC
>JBBDTL010000082.1:0-8199 GCA_040904465.1 Thermomicrobiaceae bacterium
TGGAGCGCATCGAGATGGCGAGACCAGAAATGATGTTGGTGCCATGCCCGCTCTCGGACGCTTGTGCGATTTGCTTGACGGGTGCGAATTTCTCCGAAGTGTAGTACTCAGTGAAGATAACAACGCCCAGTGTCACCAATACTCCGAGTAGTGCTGCGAGATAAATTCTGGTCGTGGCGCCGAAGTCGAATGACAGACCAAAGAGATTGACTTCCCCCGCGGCGATGATCGGATTGTCGCCCATCAGCCACCAGGTAACCGGCAGGAAGGCAATCACGCCGAGAACCATGCTGACGCCGAGTCCCTTGTACAGCGCGCGCATGATTGATTCGCTGGCGTCAAGACGGACGAAGAAGGTTCCAACGATGGAAGCGATGATCGACGCGGCCCCGATAACGAGCGGAAATATGACTGCGAGCTCAGTCTCGAAGACCAGGCTGCCGAGCAACATCGCTGCGATCGCGGTAACGGCGTAGGTCTCGAAGAGGTCGGCGGCCATCCCGGCGCAGTCACCGACGTTGTCTCCGACGTTGTCCGCGATAACTGCCGGGTTGCGTGGGTCATCCTCGGGGATCCCTGCCTCGACTTTGCCCACAAGGTCCGCACCGACATCAGCGGCTTTGGTAAAGATGCCGCCACCGATGCGCGCGAAAACTGAGATCAGACTGCCGCCGAATGCCAATCCGACCAGCGCCTGTACATCGGATGTGATCCAGTAGAAAACGGTTACTGACAGAAGCGCCAGTCCGACCACGAACAGTCCGGTGACCGTGCCGCCACGGAACGCGACCAGCAGGGCCGCTCCGAGTCCGGATCGTCCAGCCTCAGCAGTACGAATGTTTGAACGAACCGCGATGGCCATCCCGAAAATACCGGCGATCGCCGACGCCACCGCGCCAAGCACAAAACCGGCAGCCGTCGCTACGTTCAGAAGGAGCGCCAGACCAATCGCGATGACGACTGCGACGATCGCGACCATTGTGAACTGGCGGCGCATGTACGCCTCAGCGCCTTCTTGAATTGCGCCTGCGATCTGCCTCATCCGGTCGTTGCCTGTCGGCTGATCCATCACCCACTTGGCAAGAAATGCACCGTAAATGAGCGCGATGATCCCCGCCGAGGTGGCCATAATCATAGCGATCAATACTGTATCCGAGTTATCGTTCGGCACGAATTCCCCTCTCCCCTGCCGCCTTTGCGGCACCGATCAAAAGCATTTTCGACTTGCCTGACTGGCGAACAACCTCAATCTCATTGTCCACTGCTAAACCGCGCAATCCCAACGTGGCTCGCCGTAGCGCGGACATGAGGACCTTCGTTTTCGGAGCGGCTTCTCCGGTATTCGCCGTGAAAGGATACTCCGGGCGGTAAATACCTGCCATTGGCGCAGCGAAAGCGCGGCCCCGGCTGGCCGCGCCTCGCACCCATTACGTTCAGTGCTCCCACTCTGTGAATGCAATGTCATACGGAAATGACGAGCTTGCCGGGGCACGAACACCTAGTAGTAGCTATACATTGCCATCATCGCCAGAATAATTGCAGCCGCCACGAACAGCCCGGCAAGGAAGAACCATGTAAACATGCGGTCATCCCACTTGAGATGCATGTAATACATGACGACCAGCACAAACTTGATTGCTGAAAGGAAGATCAGCGACCCGATCAGCGCGTACACGCTCCAATCAGCTTCAAAGGCACCTTCAACAAAGTAGAGTGCAACTTCGATGGCTGTAAGAATAAACAGCACTGACCCGACTTTGAGATACGTGCGATCCGATGGATGATGGGCCTGTTCAGTATCAGTCATCATGCCACTCCCTGATTCCCGGCTAACACCGCCGTCAACTTCTGATTATCCGCGGGTAACGAGTCGAGGACGCATACCGCGCGGCTCGTACCCGTGACTTATTGATAGGGCACCAGAAATACAAACGTAAAGATCACGATCCAGACAATATCGACGAAGTGCCAGTAGAGCCCGGCGATTTCCACCATTTCCTGGCGTTCTTTCGGCACCTGACCCCGGAACGACATTGCAACGATTGCCAGTAGCCAGAGTACGCCGATCAATACGTGAAACTTGTGAAATCCGGTCGTCACGAAGTATGCGGTGCCAAAGATGTTGGCGCTGAGCGTCAGGCCGTCGTGATAGAAGTGATAGTACTCGAAACCTTCGCCGCCGAGGAATAGCAACCCGAGAACTGCAGTGGCTGATAGCCAGACGCGCATTCCTGGGAGATTACCTCGTTGCAGTGCGGATAGCCCGAGCACAAAGGCAAGACTGCTCATTAGAAGTACGAAAGTCATCAGCGAAGAGAACGGTATGTTGAGCAGGTCGTTTGGCCCAAGGCCCCCGAGCTCGGCCATGTCCGGGCGATAGACCATGTACATCATGATCAGTGTGCCGAAGAACATGCAGTCTGAGGCGAGGAACGACCACATCAACATTTTGTTATGCGAGACACCGGTCGTCGTGTGATGATCTTCGTGACCAGCGTGATGCTCGGTTGATGCCACGGATGAGTTTCCCTTCTCGTGCGTCCGTTCCACCCTAGTCGATCGGCTCGAAGGCCCAGGCAAATAGCCCAATCGTCAGAATTACAGCGCCGATTCCCGAAAGCCAGAGCGTGAATATGACGCCGGCGCCCATCAGCATCAGGCCGAAAGCGACGATCAGCGGAATGTACGATCCCGGTGGCAGATGGATGTGCTCGTCGGCAGTCTGGACGGGCTGATCCTCCCGGTTGTACTTCTGATCCCAGAAATCGTCTCGCGCTCGGACCTGTGGGACGTTGTCGAAGTTGTGCTTGACCGGTGGCGAAGTCGTTGTCCACTCAAGCGTTCGCCCATCCCAGGCGTCTGCCGGAGCTGGTTCGCCTGATCGTATTGACTTGATCAGGTTGTAGAGCAGCACTGCCATGCCTATTCCCAGCAGATACGCGCCAATCGTTGCGGTCAGATTCCAGAACTCGTAGCCGTAGTCCGAGGGATACGTGTAGATGCGGCGAGGCATTCCGTCAACGCCCAGGAAATGCATCGGGAAGAACGTCAGATTGAATCCGACAAGCACCATCCAGAAGTTGATCTTGCCGAGGCGCTCGCTCATGTAACGGCCGAACATCTTCGGGAACCAGTAGTACATTCCCGCAATAAGCCCGAACATCGTCCCGCCGAAGAGCACATAATGCAAGTGAGCAACGATGAAATAGGTGTCGTGCTGCCAGTAGTCAATCGGCACAGCAGCGTGCATAACCCCGCTGATACCGCCAATCGTGAACATGCCCACGAACGCAACGGCGAACAGCATAGCCGTTGTCAGTTTGATAGAGCCGCCCCAGAGTGTCGCCAACCAGTTCAGGATCTTCACACCAGTGGGAATTGCGATCAGCATGGTAGTTGTCGCAAACACCATGTTCGGGATCGGGCCCATTCCGACAGTGAACATGTGATGGACCCAGACGCCGAATCCGAGGAAGGCGATCGCAATACCGGAAAACACCACGAACGAGTAGCCGAAAAGGGGTTTTCGCGCGAACGTCGGCAGGATTTCGGAAATAATGCCGAACGCTGGCAGGATCAGGATGTACACCTCGGGATGACCAAAAATCCAGAACAGGTGTTGCCACATCACAACGCTGCCGTCGCTCGCGCTGAAGAACAGCGTCTCGAAGTTGCGGTCCATCATCATGGCGAAGAGTGCGACCGTCAGAGACGGGAACGCCAGCATGATCAAAACGAATGTGATCATCGACATCCACACAAAGATCGGCATTCGCATGAGCGACATGCCCGGCGCGCGCATGTTGACGATCGTCACAAAGAAGTTCAGGCCTGCGCCGAGCGTAGACACACCGAGTACCTGCAGACCAAGCGCATAGAAATCTCCGCTTCGTCCGGGTGTGAATTCGGCGCTTGAAAGGGATGCGTAACCTGTCCAGCCGATGTCCGGTGCGTCTCCGAACAGAAAACCGCTGCACAGCAACAGTCCACCGAACAGATAGACCCAGTAACTGAAGGCGTTCAATCGGGGAAACGCCACGTCTCGGGCACCGATCTGGAGTGGAATGATGTAGTTGAAGAATGCGGAACTCATTGGCATGAGTGCCAGGAAGATCATCACCAGCGCATGCATCGTGAAGAACTGGTTGTAAACGTCAGGGCTCAGCATGGTGCTGTTGGGTACCGCCAGCTGGCTGCGAACACCTAGCGCCAGCAGCCCACCAACGAAAAAGAAGCCCAGGGACGTCCAGAAGTAGAGCAAACCGATCTTCTTGTGATCTGCAGTGGTAATCCAGTCCCAGACCACCGCCCAGCGATCAAGTTGCTCTTCTCGTGCTGCTACTGCCTGTGCCATCTAGCGGTCCCCTTTTCCGCGACTGACGGCCCGCGTCTGTGCCGCAACATTTCCAATACCGCTGCCATCCTGAATTTCGTTGATCCGGGTATCCATGCCGCCCGCTCCCTACTGCAAACTGCTTAGATATGCGATCAACGCGTCCAGGTCTTCGTCGCTCAATTGATCCTCGGAGAATTGCAGCATTTCATTTCCGGGTTTGACGTCTTGCGAATTGCGTATCCATTGCCGGAGGTTCTCTGGAGTGTTTTCCAGCACTCCCGCTCCGATTATCGGGCGGTCGCCAATATTCGTAAGATTTGGACCTACTTCGGCGACAGCCTCAGTGCCGTCTTCCGCTACCGCACCGTCGATTGCGTGGCAGGCATGGCATGCGGCACCGTCCTGGAAGAACACTTCTTTGCCGCGTGCTTCCTCGGTACCTTCCTCAGGTTCAGCGGCGCCGTCCTGCTGGTCCTCGACCCAGGCTTGATACTCATCCTGCTCGTGGACGACGATTCGAAAGTGCATATTGGCGTGCTGAATACCGCAGAACTCATAGCACTGACCGTAGAATTCGCCAGTTTCTTCCGGGGTGAAGTAGATATTCGTCTGGCGTCCCGGGATCAGGTCCTGCTTGCCGAACAACTGGGGTGCATAGAAGCTGTGGATAACATCGGAAGCTGTCATGCGGAGCTGAACCGGCTCGTCGACGGGAATGTGCATGACGTTTCCCGTTGTGACGTCCTGGTCTTCATACTCAAATTCCCACCACCACTGATGGCCGATAACGTCAACGACGTTCGGGTCCTCGGGCTCATCCGCCAGATCAGCAATGGTCGTAATTGTGGGAACAAGGATGATGGCGAGGATGACGGCCGGAGCAATTGTCCATGCGACTTCAACTTTCGTGTTTCCATGGAGTTGCGGCGGTACCGGGTCGCCGTCCTTATAGCGGAACTTGATGACCGCCCAGATGAGCGCACCCTGAACCAATACGAAGATAACAACTGAAAGCCAGAAGATTGGAACGAACAAGCCCCAGATCGAACCAGCATTGTCGCCGGCAATTTGATCTGCCGACTGAATATTTCCGCCAGTGATTCCGCATCCTGCGAGCGTGATTGCAAGAAGGGGGACGAGTGCACCGAGTACAATCCCACGTCTGCAGCGAATCCAGTCCGCCATGGTCCTCCCTGTTCCAACTCCCACTAATCGCCGGCCGGTCGCGCGATCCGGCCAGGAGCAAAGTCGCGACTATCCTACACTGATTGATGTGGGCTGTCACGAAGCGCCTGGCTGGGTATCGTACTTCAATCTCGGATAGCGTGCGCGACATTTCCGACGAGTTCGAACCGTACTCGTCTGCCAGCGAAGTCTACTTGCGCCACACTTACATGCGGTCGGGAAAATCCCGTGAAACATTAAGCTAGTATAAATCCACCGGACTCGTCGCGCCGTTGCCGGATGCGCTCAGCCTACCACGGAACCCTCAGAAATGTGGTGGAATTCCAGCAAGGGTGCAGCGTTTCTGGAGAACATGGGGAGTATCGGCCGCATGGACAGATCCAGTGAGGTTTCATTTCAACGGATTTCGCTGCTTGCCTGGCGAGGGTGGACAAAGGCGTGCCCACGGTGTGGCGGTCGAGGATTGTTCCGGCGCTGGTTTACGTTGTTGCCGACCTGTCCTCACTGCGGATTGACGTTTGAGCGTGAGGAAGGGTACTGGACCGGTGCAATGGGCGCGAACATCATCATGACCGAACTGATGTTTGTCGGGCTACTTCTCCTCGCCTTCATCTTCACCTGGCCTGATCCTCCTGTTGCTTCGTTGATTGTCGGAAGCGTGGCGTTCACGATTTCCTTCCCATTGATCTTCTATCCGTTCTCGAAAACGCTGTGGATGGCATTCGATCGCGCGTTCCACCCTCCGGATGAGCGGGTGAATGACTGAAGGTGGAGGGTTTGTCGCAGCGGGTGGCGGTTTTCGTTCTCGGGATTGTCGGTTACGATGTTGCGCAGTGTCAGGAACCTCATCCGTCATGCTTTGTCCCTGACGTGGCGCGCGAGGAGACCAGTCGAACTGTGCCGGACCAGATCGGAAAGGAGTTTTCATGGCTGAAGAGCAGGGTGGAACGATTGAAGGATTGCTCACGGAGACTCGGAGGTATGAGCCTTCCGAAGAGTTCAAGCAGCAGGCGAATATCAACGATCCGTCAGTTTACGAACGAGCTGCTGCGGACCCCGAGAAGTTCTGGGCTGAGGCAGCTAGCGAACTTGACTGGTATGAGCCCTGGGACTCGGTGATGAACTGGAACCCGCCGTGGGTAAAATGGTTTGAAGGCGGGAAGCTCAACGTCTCGTACAACTGCGTTGACCGTCACATCAAGTCATGGCGCAGGACAAAGGCGGCGATCATCTGGGAAGGCGAACCGGGAGACGAGCGCGTTCTGACGTATCAGGATCTCTATCGCGAGGTCAATCAGGCTGCCAACATGCTCAAGCGGCAGGGCGTCGAAAAAGGTGACCGGGTCGCGATTTATCTGCCGATGATCCCCGAACTCGCCATCACGATGCTCGCCTGCGCCCGTATTGGCGCCCCTCACTCAGTTGTATTCGGCGGGTTCAGTCCAGATTCCCTTTCGGACAGAATCAACGACTGCGGAGCAAAGGTGCTGGTTACCGCCGATGGCGGATACCGGCGAGGTTCTGTCGTCGGGTTGAAGGACAATGCCGACCGGGCGCTGGAGAGCGCCCCCGGCGTGGAACGTATGGTGGTGGTGCAGCGGCTCGGCCGTCAGGTTCATCCGGTTCGAATGCGTTCCGGGCGCGATGTCTGGTGGCATGATGCGATCCAGGCATCGAACGGCGGCTACTGCGAGCCGGAATCACTCGATGCTGAACATCCACTTTATATTCTCTATACGTCTGGAACGACTGGTAAGCCAAAGGGATTGCTCCATACGACCGGGGGCTATCTCGTCGGAACCTACCTCACCTCCAAGTGGGTGCTGGATCTCAAGGACGAAGATATCTACTGGTGCACCGCCGATATCGGCTGGGTGACCGGACACAGTTACATCGTTTACGGGCCACTGGCGAACGGTGCGACGACAGTCATGTACGAGGGCGCGCCGGACTATCCGGACAAGGATCGATTCTGGGATATTGTCGAGCGCCGGGCTGTGTCTATCCTCTATTCGGCGCCGACGGCAATCCGCGGTTTCATGCGATGGGGCGCGGAGCACCCCGAGAAGCACGATCTTTCATCGATTCGATTGCTCGGTACCGTAGGTGAACCGATCAATCCGGAGGCATGGATCTGGTACCGGGAGCACATCGGCCGGAACGAAACTCCGGTGGTAGATACCTGGTGGCAGACGGAAACCGGTGCGATCATGATCAGCGGGCTCCCAGGGATAACAACGATGAAGCCGGGCTCCGCGACGCATCCATTCCCCGGCATAGAGCCGGACGTGGTGGATGAGAAAGGTGAGCCTGTACCGGACGGAAACGGTGGCTATCTCATCCTGCGAAGGCCATGGCCGGCGATCTCCCGCACTGTATGGGGCGATGACGATCGCTATGTCAGTCAGTACTTCAACATGTTCGGGCCGGATGTCTACTTCACCGGTGATGGAGCAAAGCGTGACGAAGAGGGCTACTACTGGCTGATGGGCCGCGTCGACGATGTCCTCAACGTTGCCGGCCATCGTCTGGGAACCATGGAGCTTGAGAGCGCACTGGTTAGTCACCCATCGGTGGCGGAGGCCGCAGTAATCGGCGTGACACACGAGTTGAAGGGCCAGGCGGTCGCGGCATTTGTTACCCCTAGAGGCAATGTGGAGGCGAGTTGGGAGCTCGCC
>JBBDTL010000083.1:0-1358 GCA_040904465.1 Thermomicrobiaceae bacterium
ATAACCGGATGGGCGTGCTGATCGGCATGGTCCACGTCATGCTTCCGTTTATGATCCTTCCCCTCTATGCAGTGATGACCGGGATCGATCGGAACCTGTTGCTGGCGGCGCAGAACCTCGGCGCAACGCCGCTTCAGGCGTTCCGGCGGGTATTCTTTCCGCTGAGTCTCCCCGGGGTGGCCGCGGGATCTATTCTCGTTTTTATCCTTGCAATCGGCTTCTATATCACGCCGGCGTTGATGGGTGGCCGGCAGGATACGATGATCGCGCAAATGATCGAAAGTCAGGTTCGTGAGCAGTTGAACTTTGCGTTTGGAGCGGCGCTGGGCGCGTTCCTGCTCGTGCTTACTATCGTTATTTTCCTTGTCTATAACCGCATGCTCGGGCTCGATCGTATCTTTGGTGGAGATACTTCCAGGGGGTAGTTTCAATGGCGGTTCATTCGGCCGAACGCGGCAGGACACGAATAGTCGAGGGTGAGTTATCACGTCCCCGCCGGCGTAACGTGCCATGGAACCGGATACTTTTGGGAGTATTCTGTTCACTGGTGCTTCTGTTCCTGATCGCACCGATCTTGATCGTCATCCCGATGTCGTTCAGCGGGAGCTCGTCGCTGGCGTTCCCGCCCGATGGGTTGTCGCTACGCTGGTATGAGAACTTTTTCGCCCGGAGTGACTGGACCTCGGCCGCAGTGCAGAGCTTTCAGGTTGCTGGCGCGGTGATGGTGCTGGCGACGAGCATCGGCACGCTTGCCTCGCTGGCGCTGGTGCGGGGTACGTTCCGCGGCAAGCAACTGATCAACATCCTGCTCATCTCGCCGATCATTATCCCGAATATCATTATCGCGATTGCGATTTTCGGACTTTACTCGAATCTCCAGTTGACCGGCAGCTACCTGGGGATCGTGCTGGCACACACGGTTTTCGCGCTACCATTCGTGATCATTGTAATTACGGCCACACTTCGTGGGTTCGATACGAATCTCGAGCACGCGGCACAGAATCTCGGTGCCAATCCATTGCAGACCTTCCGATACATTACCCTGCCGATTATTGCGCCCGGGGTCTTCGCTGCTGCCCTCTTTTCGTTCGTCGCTTCGTTTGATGAGCTGATTATTTCTCTGTTTATCGCCGGGGCAGCCAACCGAACCCTCCCCATTCGGATGTTTGAGGGGTTGCGCCTGGAAATCGACCCCACGATCGCCGCGGTGTCGACGATGCTGATCGTGTTGACGGTTAGCGCGTTTAGCTGTGCTGAGATATTGCGACGCAGAGCCAGCGGTTAGTTTGCTCCTGTCCTTATTCGCTAGCGAGTACACTACAGTGCGCCGATCATCCGGTTGGTAGCGTTTTGCGCTG
>JBBDTL010000084.1:0-8011 GCA_040904465.1 Thermomicrobiaceae bacterium
TCGACTCCGGCTCTACCGACTCTGAAACGCCTTCTTGCTCCTGTGAGGAGCTGCCGTGGCGTCCGAACAGACCAGAGCGGACCAGAAGGATCATCACGATCATGCCGATGATTCCGGCGGTAAATGACGCCAGCGAGTAGAAGCCAGACACGGCCATTACCCACTGAACCCCGGACATGACCGCACCGATTACGATGATCAGCGGCATCGATCTGAGTACTGCGCGAGGCCCTCCGAACGACCAGACGCTGCCGGCCCCTGCCAGGAAAACGCTGACACCCAGCATCAGGGCAAGTGGACTCGCCAGGTCTTCGGGCTGCTGACCGCTGACGCCGACAATCGCAAAGAACGACGCACCGAGACTGCCGTAGGTGACGGCCCAGGTATGGCCGATCAACGTAGCCACGACCGCCACAAACGGAGAGAATCCAATGCCTGCCATCATCGGCGCCGCGATAGCCACCGGCACTCCGAAACCGGTAAAACCCTGCAAGAATCCGGTGAAGCACCAGGCCATGATCATGAGCTGGAGCACCCTGTCCTGGGTAACCCTCACCAGAGCATCTCCGATGACCCTGATTCCACCGGCCTCGCTGACGACCTGGAAGAGGAACAACGCAGACCAGATGATATAGAGGACCCAGAGCGCGAGCAGTATGGCTTTGGTTTGTGAATATGCGATCAGTTCCGGTCCGGCGCCGAATCCAATGTAGGCCGCGACCAGGGCAACCAGCCAGGCGACGCCGCCGGCCTTCGCTCCGCCCCAGTTAAAGCCGACCATCAGAACCAGGAGCGCAATAATCGGGAGTACAGCGACGAACCAGGTGACCGGCGTCAGATCCGGCGTCCCCACAACCGTATCCACTGTTACCTCGGTTCGTTATTCGAGGCGGTTCATTGCCGTCATAAGCATCTCTCGCGCGATTGGTAGCGCGGCGGCACCGCCCGATCCGCCATGCTCAACCACGACCGCAACAACATACCGCGGTTCGTCTTCTCCTGCAAATCCTACGTACCACGAATGCGGTGTACGTTCGCCAACTTCGGCCGTACCAGTCTTCCCCCCTACGACGGCATCAGGGATTTCCGCATCCGATGCCCAACCCGTATCAACCGACTCGATCATTATCTCCTCGAGCTGTTCGGCGATGTCTTCGTCGATTGCTTCTCGCCAGATAGAGGGAGAAAACTCATTCAGCACGCTACCGTCTTCATCGCGCACCTGGTGTAGAAGGTGCGGCTCTGACATCTCCCCGCCGTTTACAACAGCTTGCGTCATCAGCGCCATCTGTAGAGGCGTCGCGAAGAGTTGTCCCTGACCGAACGCCGTCTCCGCCAGTCCAATTTCGATGTCAAGATAAGCCTCATCGTTGGCGATACGGCTCACCGTAACAGGGAAATCAAATGGGATTTCTGACTCAAACCCGAATTGCCTCGCAGTTTCTGAGAGCCGATCTTCACCCAGTCTCAGTCCGAGGTCAGCGAAAACAACGTTGAGCGAGTATGCATAGGATTCCGTCAGTGTGTAGTCAACCCGGTCTTCATCTGGAAGATTTGGTTCTTCGATGACGTTTGTGCCGACGACGAGCGCGCCCTCGTTCCGAAAAACCGTGGACGGCTCTGCCAGATCATGTTGAAGCACTGAGGCCGCCGTGATCGTCTTGAAGATTGATCCAGGTGCGTAAAGTCCCTGGGTCGGACGAAACAGCAAACGAGATCCATCTGATTCAGTGATTTGCTGCCAGTAGTCGGACGCATCTGCAATGTCCTGCTCAGAGGAGGCACCAAGCCCGGCATAGAGCCTGTTCGGGTCAATATGAGGCTTACTCACCATTGCGTGAATTGCGCCGGTTTCCGCGTCCATCAAAATGGCGGCACCATCCCGGTCCCCAAGGAGCTCATAGCCAACGCGCTGAATCTCGCTATCGAGTGTGAGCGTGAGATCGTAACCGTGCCGGGTTCTATGCAGTACATCATCCAGCCACTCGTTGAACGGGTTGCCGCCCTCTCGCCCCATCAGCTCTTCATCGAACGCCGATTCGAGTTGAGTGCTTCCGTAAAGCAGCGGTGAGTAGTAACCGGCTACGTAACCGAGAGGCTGATTGGGATAGGATCTGATGAAATCCCCGTCTTCGCCCTCTACGGTGTCGGCTACGACCACTTCATCGCTCGTCAGAATCCGCCCCCGGGCAATATTGGCGTCCTCGACCCGCCCGCGAGGGTCCAGGACTACCGAGCCGTCGGCAACCGTCGCGGTGCGGTCGGCGATCCGCTGACTATCGACTACCTGAATGCGAACGAGTTGCACCGTCATGAGCAGGAATCCGACAACAAACACTGCACCGATCGACACAATGGTTCCGTTCACGTGGGGAACGCGATCTCCGAGCCGGGGAACGATCGCGTAAAGAAGCAGGGCCGCAGAGATCCCGATCATCGCGAGCCAGGCAAGGTCCGAATGGGTTTCGGTGACCAGCGCTCCATAGGCGAGAATCATCAAGGCGGCAGTGAATGCCGCCGCACGGGAAAGCGCTACAATCATTGTCTGTCCCACTTGGATTCACTGATGCGCAACAGAATTCCGATTATCAGAAAGTTACCCAGCAACGCGCTACCACCCGCGCTGATGAACGGTAGCGTAATTCCCGTCAACGGGATAAGCCGAAGATTTCCCGCCACGATAATGATTGTCTGTAGCGCCAGAATTGATGTTACGCCGAGCGCGAGAAGACGTTCAAACTGTGACACCGCGCGAATAGCGATGAGATAGCCTCGGGCGATAAGGAGCATGTACAGGCAGAGAATTCCAAACGTACCGAAGAGCCCTAGTTCCTCGCCGATCGCCGCGAAAATGTAGTCGGTTTCGACGACCGGAATGAACTCGGGGCTGCCGAACCCGAGTCCTGCGCCGAAAAGTTGCCCGTTCGCGAGCGCGTACTCCCCCTGAATTTGCTGATATCCAACACCAAGTGGACTCGCCCAGGGGTCAATCCAGTTCCGAACGCGAACTGCTACGTGACTGAAGAGTTCGTACGTGAAATACACGGCGATCCCAAACGACAGAAGCCCGGCGATGACATAGAGGAGCCGGCCGGTCGACGCGTACAACATAGATAGAAAAATACCGAAGAACAGCAGCGCCGAGCCGAGATCGTTTTGCAGCACGACGATCATTACCGCCATCAGCCACATAAACACCAGCGGGATGAGGTACGGGATCGGCGGCAATCTCAGTGGACCGAGTTGGTAGTGCCCCGTTAGCAAGTCGTGATGGTCCGCAAGATACGCCGCCAGGAAGACCACGAGTATGATCTTGACGATCTCTCCAGGCTGAACCACCACAATCCCGAGATCCAGCCAGAGCCGGGCCCCGTTTACTTCCTGCCCGAATACCATCGTGACGACCATGAGTCCCACACCGCACAGCGCCCAGGTGTACTTGTACCGGCGCAGCCAGTTAAGCCGTTTGACGAATGTCATCACTAGCCAGAGCACGATGAGCCCGAGCGCAAGATAGATCAACTGCCGGCTTGCGAGATCCGCCCAGGCTTCACCCTCGCCCTGAAGCGCAGGCTGAAGCCGCTGGATCATGAGAAGCCCCACGCCAGCAAGCATGGCCACGACAGGAAACAGAACCTGATCACCTTTGAACCCGGTGGCGCTGAACCAGAGCGTAATCCCAACCAGCAACGCGACGTACGCGAGACTGACCCAGATGTCTGCCCAACTCCAGGTGGCCTCACCAGTCCGGGCCAGGAATATCGTCAGCAGTCCGACGATCGCCATCAGGGATGGGACGATCAGCAGCTGAAACTCGGTAAACCGAAAACGCTCTAGTGCCGCTCGCATGGTAGTTCGATTTCACTGCTTTCAACACGATTTCGCCAGCCAGCACCAGATTACTGGCGGAGCCAAAGCCTACCGCATTCTGGCGAGCCACTAAACACGAGATTTACCACACCTCGATCGGTGTGGGCTGTGACCTCGGCGGTCAAACGATCTTCTACTCGGAACCGGTCCAGAAGCGGCTACTGTTATAATCCGCCGCAGCGCAATCGGTGTTGGGTTCCCAGCACCGCTACAGCCGTGACGACGGCCAGTCAAACGCACTGCGAGCACGATGTGACACTTCCCGATGCAAATTCTAAACAAGTGGCAGGTCCCGGGAACCCATCCTGTCTTATTCGTGTTTCGGGCGTTATTCTGTTCCTGTTCAGTGTCGGCCTGGGCGGCTGGACGCTATACAGCCAGTCTCCATGGGATCAACCAACTGCACGTCCGGCGAACGCAGCAGAGACAAATCTCCCTCATACCAACGTCAATCCATACAGCGTCAACACGTTCCTCTCCCAGGAAGTTGAACCCTGGAAGCGGGAAAAAACGATGGTGATGATCTCGAACGGCGGTATCGGCTGGATCAAGGAAGGTTTTCCCTGGAGCGAGATCGAACCGGCAGACGATAGCTTCTGGGATCCGCGATACCAGCAGGATTCCTGGCAAAAATACGACGAGATCGTGGAGCTCGCCGAGCGCCATGGCGTCCGCATTATCGCCAGGCTCGATCACACTCCGCCGTGGGCACGTCCGGACGGTACTGAATTCGCGACGCCTCCAACCCGGGCCGAGGACTTCGGTGATTTCGTCGAGACGTTCGTCGAGCGCTATAAAGGCCGGGTCCAGCACATACAGATCTGGAATGAGCCTAACCTGTCTCGCGAGTGGGGCGGCGAAATCGACCCGGAGGGGTATGTTGACTTGCTTGAGGAAGCATATGGTCGGGCGAAGTCAGTTGACCCTGACGTTGTTGTCCTGAGCGCCCCGATGGCGATGACCAACGAAGATTCTGAACGCGCAATGCCTGAATTCGACTACTGGGAGCGCATGTATGCCGATGGCGCAGGCGAGTTCTTCGACGTCCTCACTGCTACCGGGTATGGGATCGACCAGCCACCCGAAGACGAGCCTGATCCGGCGGTGATCAATCTCCGGCGGATCGAACTGGTTCGCCAGATCATGGAGAGGAACGGCGACGGAGGCAAACCGGTCTGGCTGACAGAGTACGGCTGGAATGCATCACCTGATTCAATTCCAGTCGGAGATCGACAATGGGGCAGCGTCTCGGATCAAATGCAAGGTGAGTGGACATCACGCGGAATTCGCTGGATGTCTGAGAACTGGGACTGGTTCGGGGTTTCGAGTATCTGGTACTTCCGGCACGTCGGGTCATTTCCGCCGAGCGAGCCTGAGTATTATTTCGCAATGGTCGATCTCGAATTTACTCCCAGGCAGGTCTATCTCGATGTGAGGGACGACGCGCTCGAACGCAGACTTGCGCTTCCTGGCGAGTACGCGCCGCTGGAGCCACCGCTCCAGCAATCCGGGCGGTGGCGAAGATACGACAATCCGGAGGCGCCGTTTGGAGAGACGATAGAGTCCGACACGTGGGGTTCAGAGGTGCGAATCGAGTTTTCCGGTACTGATCTGTCGATCATTCCAGGGGACATCGAGGCTATGGCCGGTAGAATGTACGTCACGTTGAACGGGGAGCCAGCCCAGGGCCATCTGTTCAGCCACGATGATCTCGGCCGAACGTATCTCGATCTTGATGAACTCGATCCTGATTCGCACTCAATTCAGGTAGTTGATGGTTTCGAGACCGGAAAGCCGCAGCAAACGAACGTGTTCGTACTGCATATTCATCAGGGCGCTCAATTCTCGATCAGCGCCATCGAAGTAGAATACCAGCGCTCACACCAGCGTTTTGCGTTGTTGTCCTTCGGTACGATTGCCGGACTCGTGGGCTCGTTCGCACTGATCCGGCGAAGGTCGGCCACATGACTGAACCAGGCGAGACCGGAGCACAGGGGAAGCCCGTTACTCAGTCAAGACCCCGAGAATGGGCATCGCAACTGGCAATGATGGCATTCCTCGTTCTTGCGTTCGTTGCTGCGGTCGCCTGGTTGGCGAACCTCGAGAATCAGTTGCCAGATATACGTACCCCTCGGGATCCGGGATCGAGCATCGTGCTACCCGGCTACGCGTTGATGATGCCTGGCAATCCGGACATCGAATCCGTAGAAGCGGATCTGACTGGTGACTGGGTCACTCAGGAAATCGGCGAGATGGACTGGCTCGCGACGGATCTGCAAGGTAGCAGGCTGAGAGCAGCTTTCTACGGAACTGACCTCTACGTGATCGCCCGGATAGGACCAGATGCATCACGAGCCTATGTGACCGTCGACGGTGAACCAGTTGAGCATCTCTTCCGCGACGATCTCGGCAGTTACCTCAGCCTCTGGGCTGGCGAAACGTCGGATCAGCCTATTCTGATCGCCAGCAATCTTGCCCATGGAGCACACGTAGTAGAGATTGCTGCGGGTGAGGACGGAGAACTGGCGATCGCAGGCTTCGAAATAATCGCCGCTACTCCGTTTCAATGGGCGTTCATTCTCGGGTATGCGGGTCTTGGCGGGGGGGTATTCATGGTTGTTCGATCCATGCTGTACTCGATAAACCGCAGAAACGCGCCCAGCGAACAGCAGCAACGATCAGAGAACGCGGCCCTCCGATGAACCTGAGGTTCGACCAACGTTCGAACCCGCTTCTTGGGCGCGAAGCGGCGATGGTCGTGCCGGTTCTCGCCGCGGCGACCGCACTGGCGTTTCTGCCGCTCGGTACGTTCGCCTGGATAGGCGTAGGTGTCATCCTCGCGTTCGCGCTCATTCATCCGAAGTCTGTTCTTTTCACTGTCCCGGCGGCAATTCCACTTTCGTTTCAGCCGGTGCAAATAGGTGATCTGCAATTCAATATGATCGAGTTTCTCGTCGCCGCCCTTGCGTTCGGTTTCGCCCCGAGGATCGCGCGAGAAGCCTGGAAAATCAGGACGGCGAATCCAGAAGACCGACTTCGAACATTGAATCTCGCCGTCCCGGATCGATTCGCCGCCGCGATCGCAATACTGTTGGTGATAGCGGGAATAGTGTCGATCATTTTCATGGCAGACACTGAATATGCGGCTGAGAGCCTGCGTACGTTTCGCTGGACGATCCTGTTTCCGGTGGTCTATTTCTTCATCGCAGCGCCCCTGATCCAGCAGGATCGTGAACACAGAGTTCTCGCCGCTGCACTCTTTGTCGGCGGTGCGACAATCTCAGCGATAATTGCGATTGTCGACGGATTATTGGGAGGCGGGGTTCAGGCCGACGCAGTCACCCGTCTCGCAGGGGTTGCTCCCCATCCAAACGCGCTCGCGCTCGTCCTCGACCGCGCTGCCGTTCCCGGAATCTTGATGGCGGTACTCTTTCGCGATCGCCTCTCTGGCCGATGGCTGGTGCCGTCGACGCTGATTCTGATCGTTACCTTACTGACGTTCTCTCGCGGGGCGCTGCTGGGGATTGCTGCGGCGTGCGTTATCGTGCTCGTAATGGCACGGGCACGCTATCTCGCCGTGGTTTCGTCCTCAATTGCCGCGGTCTTCCTGGTCGGCGTCACGACAATTGCGCCTGATCGCACGATGTCGCTACTCGGTGGTGGCAGCGGTTCATTGCGGCTCGAACTATGGACGTCTTCCATCGAAATGATTCGAGATCACCCGATAACCGGAGTTGGACTCGACCAGTTCCTCTATCAATACCTCCCCCGCTACGTTACACCGCAAGCGTGGCTGGAGCGTTTCACTTCTCATCCGCACAACTTGCTCCTCGATGTCTGGTTGTCGCTCGGTATAATCGGCATTGGTGTGGTAGCGCTCACCGCGGTACTGATCGTGTGGCATGTTCGACGGGCCCTGGATGAACAGGACAGAATCTCACTCGCGGCCGCAGGGGGTATCCTGGCCGCCGTTGTTCACGGACTGGTCGACCAAAGCTACTTTCTGCCTGAATTGGCTACGAGTCTGTGGCTATTGATTATTCTTCTGGCGCCCGAGTCGACCCGCCAGGAACCATAACCAGTCGACGTGTACAGCTCCTGAATCGGAAGGACAATCGTGCGAATTCTCGTCGCCGGTGCA
>JBBDTL010000085.1:0-7958 GCA_040904465.1 Thermomicrobiaceae bacterium
CGCGCCTTGTCGGAGATCGCCTGGTTGGCCGCGGAACTACCGACGCCAAGGGCAATCTGATGGCCCATCTCAAGGCGGTCCAGGCACTCAAGGCAACTGGCGGCATGCCAATCAACATCAAGTTCATCTTCGATGGCGAAGAAGAGAGCGGCAGCCCGAGCCTCCCGGCATTCGTCGAAAAGAACCGGGAGCTACTCAGCGCCGATGGCGCGTTGTCGTTCGATGGCGGCTTCGATGCGGGCAACGTGCCCCGCATCAACCTGGGGACCAGCGGATTGCTCTTTGTTCAGCTCCGGGCTCAGGGTGGACAGAACGACTTACATTCAGCCAGAGCCCGTCTCGTTCCAAACCCGGCCTGGGAACTCGTCTGGGCGCTGAACACAATGAAGGACCGGGAATCGCGCGTATTGATCGACGGGTTCTACGATGATGTCCGGCCACCAACACTCCGTGAACGCGAACTGCTGGAGCAGTCTGGATGGGACGACGATGAACAGCGCAAGTCACTCGGCACCGATGAGTTCGTCGGCGGCGTCTCCGGTATCGACGCGCTGGAACAGCTTCTGTTTACCCCGACCTGCAACATTGCCGGGTTCGCCTCCGGCTATGTCGGAGAAGGCCGCAAGACGCTCCTTCCAGCCACGGCTGCGGTGAATATCGACTTTCGCCTCGTCTCGGACCAGGATCCGCAGGATATTCTTGCAAAATTACGGGATCACCTGGACCGACACGGGTTCCAGGATATCGAGATTGACGGCGAGGGCGGCATTGAGCCATCGCGTACCGATCCCGATGATCCGTTCGTGCAGGTGGTCCTCGATGCCGCGAAGACTGTCTATCAGCGAGATCCCAGCGTCCGCCCAACAGGTGACGCGTCAGGCCGGCAAGCCGTCTGGCTGGCTGGCAAGCTGGGCATCCCGGGTGCTGGAACTGCTGTCGGTCCGCCGGACTGGCGTGGGCACGCTGCCAATGAGTTTATGACTGTGCAGCACTATCTCGACGGTATCAAGTACGCCACCACGATCTGGACAAACTGGGCTAATCAGGCAAGCTAATCGAACGAAAATACCAGCTGTTCTGACCCTTACACTGTGTCGCACCGAGAGAGGATTCCGTCCATGAAGCGCCCCATGGAAGTCAACGATATAGCCCGGCTCAAATTCATCAGCGATCCACAGTTATCGCCTGACGGATCGAAAGTCGCCTATGTCGTCACTCGGATGCTGGTCGAGGAAAAGCGCTATCAATCCCGCATCTGGCTCGTCGATGCCAGCGCAGGTCACGAACCGATGGAACTCACCCGCGGCGACGGCAAGGACACCAGTCCGAGGTGGTCACCGGACGGAAAGTCTCTCGCCTTCCTGACCGATCGCTGGGAGAAGAACCAGATCGCGCTGCTGAACCTCGAAGGGGGAGAAGCAGAGCAAGTGACTGACCTGAGCGAAGGCGTCCAGGAGTTCGACTGGACATCCAGTGGGCAGGGTTTCCTGTTTGTGGCCAAGGCGGAGTACGACCAGATATTGAAACATCAGTCGGATGTGGAGAAACCGGACAACACCGAAGACGAGTCGAACGAGCCGAGGAGAATCACGACTCTGGCGCACCGCATGGACGGATTGGGTTTCAAAGACGGCCGGCGCAACCATGCAGCCATTGCACTGCGTAGCGGTCGAATTATCCAGCTCACAAAAGGCGATTTCGACCACGCTCAGCCGGCGCTTTCGCCCTGTCGACGATACCTTGCGTTCGCGTCGAACCAGTCCAGCAATGCAGACAACGAACGTTGTACCGACATCTGGCTCATGGACCTCGATACCGATACCACTCGGAGAATCACTAATCACGACGGGGTATACGGCCTCCCGGCATTCTCGCCCGACAGCACAAAGCTCGCATTCGTCGGTCACGTCGTCGAGCCTCCTTATGGACCTGCAACCCTCGATCGCCTCTGGGTCGCCAACCTGGAATCCGGGAGTCTGGACCTGCTTACCGGGGAGATTGACCGCGAGATGTCCAACACCTGCTCCGGGGACAGCAGCTACGGTGTTCCCGCTCAACGTCCGGTCTGGAGCGCAGACGGGCAGGGCGTGTATTCGCTGATGAGTGATCGCGGTAACGTCGGCATCGTCCGGGTTGCTGAAGATGGAACCCACAGTCAACTCGTCGGAGGTGACCGGGAAACGATGAATTTCAGTGTTTCGGAGCACGGCCACATTGCGTTCACGTCGTCCGATCCGACCCAGCCGACGGAGGTACATCTACTCGATTCGGAGACCCAACAGGAGCCGCAACTCACCAGGCACAATGCCCATTTTCTCGGATCGATCGCGCTCCAGGAGCCGGTTCGAATGCCGTACACAGCGCAGGACGGTACCGAGATCGACGCCTGGCTGATGCAACCTACCGGCTTCAAAGAGGGAATGAAGTACCCGCTCGTGCTTGAGGTTCACGGTGGTCCCCACGCAATGTACGGTAACACTTTTTTCCATGAGTTTCAGCTGCTGACAGCTCGTGGATACGGCGTTATCTATACCAACCCGCGGGGCAGTACCGGATACGGGCAGCATTTCCTGAGCGCAGCAATGGGTGACTGGGGCGGAGTCGACTACCAGGACATCATGGCCGGGCTGGATGCCGCCCGCGAACGGTTCGGCTGGATCGACACCAACCGGCTCGGGGTGACAGGGGGGTCGTACGGTGGGTATATGGTCAACTGGATGCTCACCCAGTCCGATCGTTTCTCAGCCGCAATCACGCAACGAAGTACCTGCAATCGCTACAACCTGTTCGGTAGCAGCGACCTCGTCTGGACGTACTCAGAGTGGGAATTTCGCGGACTCCCGTGGGAAGAAACCGACCTGTACTACGACCGATCCCCGATTTCATACGTCGATCGGGTCAACACACCGGTGCTCGTCATGCACAGCGAGAACGACATGCGTTGCCCGGTCGAACAGAGCGAGCAGTGGTTCACGGCACTGAAGCGGCTTGGCAAGACGGCTGAGTTCGTCAGATTCCCCGGGGAAAGCCACAACCTCTCCCGAAGTGGACGGCCTGATCACAGACAGGAACGGCTGGACTGGATGATGGCATGGTTTGATGCACACCTGTAAGGTGCAGCAAAACCTGTTGTCAGGAAAACTCTGCAAATCAGACGCAATATGTGTTGTACCTGGGAGCAAGGGATTATACTGTTTGAAGGCCAGCTGACCGACGTTCAGGTTTGCTTGCAAACGGTGAACCCACAGCCGACCTGATCATCGAATTCGCGTTCGTTGCGTGTAACATACACGCCCCACAAGAGGTTTCAGAGAGGAAGCCAAATTGCTAAAGCGATCAGGGTTTTTCGTGCTTCTCGCGCTCGTTTCGCTGGTAGCTCTTGCCGCCTGCGGAGGTGACGACGACGAGGGTAATGGCGACGACAATGGCAACGGCAACGGTGGCTCTAGCGTAGATATGGAAATGGGTGAGATGTACTTCGAGCCTGATTCCGTCACGGCTGAGGCCGGCTCAACGCTGACCGTCAACCTGGAGAACGCCGGGAGCCAGTTGCACGACTTCACAATCGACGATCTTGGCGGGGAACGAGTTCACGTCGAAGTCCCCGCAGGTGAAGAAGATTCCGCATCGCTCGACATTCCCGACGATGCCGGAGAAATCGAGTTCTACTGTTCGGTGCCGGGACATCGCGCAGCCGGCATGGAAGGTACGATCACAGTCGAGTAGCCTATAGCAGGCATCAATCATTACGCCACGCCCTGGTCGGGTTCCGCGATCAGGGCTAATTTCTGGGTTGAGTGCATCGATAGAGGTCGTCCGGAGGAAAACAGACGGGTGCAGGTCGTCAACGGTCTTCTCGGCGAGGTCGGCGACCGCGCTTCGCGTTGTTGTCAGCACGCACATAGATCAGATGTTCATCCAGCCCGATTTTCAGCACTCGCATGACACGATACGGGTTGCCGCCCTCTTCTATGACGTCGCCGACCGCAACCTTCTCCAACCGCAACTCCCGGGCATTGCGAGAGAGAATCTCATAAGTAACCCGCGAGCACTCCAGACACCTGAAAAACTGATGGCGCTCGTCGGTGCGGCCGGCATAGCCGCGCTGCGTCAACTCAACGTTGTCGCTGCCACAATCAGGACAAATCCGCACGTTTTCGCCAGTCAATTGCCGCCTTTCCCCTTCCTTCCCAGATTTATTCGCAGCATACCGCACCAGGACCTGCGTGTGCCGGGAATCGGCAATTGGTCGGGCAACACTGGTTCACGTCCGTGCCCGTATCTCACCGATTGCTCGGGCTCCCGACACCCGTGGTAGTATCGGGCACGGGCGTTCATGCACTAGCTGTTGGGCATTATCCTTGCGTCTCTCATGGAGTAAACGGTGACGCTCGAGGCGGCCACTGAATTGCGAGAACACTCGCAAGCGAACCCGGGCACTCCATCGTCGCAAGCGACCACGACTGAAATAAATGTGGATTACCGGCAGTGATAAAGGAGCCTTCGTGGACACTGGAGATCAATCCGGAAAACGTGAAACCGCTGCGGGTACGAAGGATTTACCAGAAACCGCTCGCCGACTACTGGAACGCATCACACTTATAATCGCATCGAATCGCGGACCGATTGAGTTTCAGCTCGAGGATGATGGCACGCTGTCGACCAGACGAGGAACCGGCGGCGTTGTGACCGCGGTGAGCGCAGTGAGCCGATACACTGACCCGATCTGGGTTGCGGCCGCGATGACACCGGGCGATCGCGCCCGCCATCAGGCGGCCGAAGCCGACGGTGAGACGGTGATCAGTCCGGAAGATTCGGACTTCCGGCTCCGGTTCGTGATAACGGACGAAGACGTATACGACAGATACTACAACCACATCAGCAACCCGCTTCTCTGGTTCCTGCAGCACTATCTCTGGGATACGCCTCGCTCCCCGGATATCGACGCTGACACCTGGACGGCCTGGCGTGAAGGCTACGTGCCTGCGAACAGAGCCTTCGCTGAGGAAATCGTCGCGGCTGCCGACGCCGGAAGCGGAACTCCGGTAGTCATGCTGCAGGACTACCACCTGTATCTGGCGCCAGGATTCATCAGAGAGATGAAACCAGACATTACGCTGCAGCATTTCATCCATATTCCCTGGCCAGACCCTGACTACTGGCGGCTGATTCCTTCGGAGATGAGAACAGCCATTTGCCACAGCATGCTGGCAAACGACATCATCGGCTTTCAGGCGCCCGGCCATGCTCGAAGTTTCATGAATACCTGCCAGGCGAACCTGGATGGAGTTGACCTCGACTACGTGACCGGAACAATTAACTACAAGGGACGAAGCACCCGGGTTCGCCACTATCCGATCTCGATTGATGTTGACGCAGTACGTGAGACAGCATCCGAAGAGGAAGCAATCCGTCATGGCGAACATCTGGAACAGTTCTGGAACGAACATACGATTATCCGGGTAGATCGGGCAGAACCGAGCAAGAACATCGTCCGCGGCTTCCACGCCTACGACCGGTTCCTGGAGAAACACCCGGAATTTCTGGGCAAAGTTAACTTCGTCGCGTTCCTTGTCCCATCGAGACTCGAGGTCCCCGAGTACGTCGATTACCTGGACGACATCAACACGATCGTTGGCCGCATCAACACCAAATACGCCAATGCTGCCGAGCAGGACGGTGTCGCATGGGAACCAATCAACCTC
Source organism: Thermomicrobiaceae bacterium (assembly GCA_040904465.1). Taxonomy (GTDB): domain Bacteria; phylum Chloroflexota; class Chloroflexia; order Thermomicrobiales; family Thermomicrobiaceae; genus SLMJ01. Next base: position 5,706 of record JBBDTL010000085.1, read on the forward strand.
TTCCTCGGGGACGATTACCATCGGGCACTCGCAGCGATGAAGCAATATGACATCCTGCTAGTCAACGCGGTGATAGACGGTATGAATCTGGTCGCCAAAGAAGGCGCTCTGCTGAATGAACGCAACGGAGTGCCGATCTTGTCGGAAGGTGCCGGCGTCTATCAGCAACTCGGCGAACACACGCTGAATGTCTCTCCGACCGACATCGAGGGAACAGCCGACGCGATCTATCAGGCGCTGACGATGGATCCAGCTGACCGGGAGCGCATCGCACGCAACCTTCGCAACTCGATTATCGAGCAGGATATTCTCCAGTGGATCTACCGTCAGCTCAACGATCTGGCCGAGGTCGATGTGCTCAAGTCACAGCAGTAGCGATCCAGTCAGTCATCGGTGAATCGGGAGCCGCATCAGTCCGTATCGCGTGAGAATCGCGACCGTGCGGTCGATCGGCAACTCGTAGCGCGCATTGCCATCCCGCCCGGTCATCGTCTCGGCAGCGAATAGCGCGTTGATGATCGCTTCCTCGGTCGCCTCGATGGTTGCCTGGAATAACGCGTCGATCAACGGGCCAGTCTCGACGACATGTTTGAACTCAAGCGTTGGGCTTTCCGGCTCATGAGGCACACGCAGTGCGTTGGAGAACGCGAGAATATAGTCTCCGGAGCCGTGCGCGGCAATTGAACCGGTCCGAGCCAGGCCCATTCCGGCTCGACGAGCAAGACGGCCGAGCGCCCGATCCAGCATTGGAGCATTTGTGCCGATGACAATGATGATTGAACCGGTATCGCGCTCCGCACGGGCATCAAGGTTGTCGGCGAGTTCCAGCCCCACTGGAGCCCCGTTGATGCGCAGTTGGTCGCTTGTCCCACAGTTGCCCAGGACAAGCGCGCCGACAGTATAGCCGCCAAAATCGTCGCTGAGAACCCGGGACGCGGTCCCGATCCCGCCCTTGAACCCGAAGAGCGACATCCCGGTGCCGGCGCCAACATTGCCTTCCGGAACGCGACCTTGCCTGGCGCCATCGATCGCCTCCAGCACGTGGTGCTGGCGCACGTGCCGCCCGTGCTGATCATTCAGGAATGCGTCCGAGCATTCCGTCACGACTGGATTGACCGTCGAAGTGGAAACCCCGCAGTCGGGATTGAGATTGATCGCGTGTTGGATCAGACCATCCGCCAAGATTCCCACGTTCATCGTACCGGTCAGCGCGATTGGGCTCTCGATGACACCGAGCTCGTCGATCTGCTCCTGACCGATGCACTTGCCGAAGCCGTTTAACGCGAAGACAGCGGCAGGAACCTTCTCCCGAAACATATTGCCCGAATGCGGCAGAATCACGCTGACGCCGGTGCGAACTGGCCCCTTGCCGGGCCGGTGCGGGCCATCGCCGTTCACCAGTGTAACGTGACCAACTCGGACATCAGGCACGTCGGTTATCGCATTCAACGGTCCCGGATCCATCGTGCCGATCTGAACTCCAGCATCGCGCGCTCGAGGTCGGCCATCGCTCATAAGAACCTCTCAAACCCGTCAATCACCTATTCATCAGAACCTGATCGTTCGTCGACGAAACAATCCGCAACATTTCCGGTGCTCGGCCCTATACTTGCAGCGACGTCGCCGCAGCGTTCAGGGATATTTATTCTGGAGGGTACATCATTGGAGACATCGCCCGAGCGTGAACACGATGATAATCATCGAGCGAAGAGCTACAAACGAGCCAGGCTCGCATTCTTCGTTGCCGGCATCATTTTTTCATGGATCACGGGAGCCGCCTTTCTACTCACAGGTAAATCCCGCGATCTCGCGAAATCAGCTGGCCGGATTTCCCGCAGTGACCGGGTAAACGAAAGCGCCACCATCCTGTCAATCACGATGCTGTCCTGGATTATTTCCCTTCCGCTCGCGTACCTCAGAGGGTACCGGCTGGAGCATCAGTATGAGATGAGTAATCAGACACGGACGACCTGGTTTGCCGATCAGATCAAGGGGCTGGCGCTGCAACTAACGCTGCTTGTGCCAATCAGTCAGGTCATGCTATGGGTGATCAGGAAACGTCCGCGAGACTGGTGGGCCGTTCTGAGCGCCATGGCTATACCGTTCACCGTCGTGCTGGCGCACCTGGCCCCGGTCCTCATTGCGCCAATCTTCAATACCTACCAGCCGCTGAGAGACCGGGAGCTTGCTGAACGGCTGAAAGCGCTCTCCGCCCGATCTGGCATTCAGGTAGCCGACATCATGGAAGTCGAC
>JBBDTL010000086.1:0-1319 GCA_040904465.1 Thermomicrobiaceae bacterium
TTCTAGTCGTCCCACGCCCGGCTTGCACTGGCTTCGTCTGCGTCGGCCACTGGTGCAGGGGCGATGCTCGACGTGCTGAGATCTGTAAGCGAAGGCGTTGAGATCGACGGTGGGGGTGATGTCATCGCAACCTGTGAATAACTGTCATAGGCAGCCAGACGCACACGGTTGCAACGGACGCGCACCCTCGCACCCGGTGAAACATCGACGTGGGACGGCTGGTTGGAAATCAGCTGCACTCCGCATGGCAACTGCACCAGGTAGGTGAACTCGGCTCCTTGAAATGTCCGGGAGACGATGTAAGCAATGCCGTCCGGATCGACATCGAGCGTGACATCCCTCGGACGAAGCAAAAGATCGACTTTTTCCGCGGCGCTATCGCGTTCAAGCTCGAACCGACCCAGATCTGATTCCGCAATGGAACCAGCAACTGTGGCTGGTACGAATGTGCCCTGACCCACAAAATTAGCGACTGCACGAGTCGCCGGATAGTGGTAAATAATGTCGGGAGCATCGATCTGCTCAACGCTACCATTTAGCATGACCGCCATCCGGTCAGCCATCATCATCGCCTCCTGCTGATCATGCGTCACCAGAATCGCGGTTGTGTTGACCTGCTTGAGGAGGTTGCGGACCTCGGCTCGCATCTGAAACCGGAGCTCGGTGTCCAGGTTTGAAAACGGTTCGTCAAGCAACAGAACGTGCGGCTCCGGGGCAAGTGCGCGAGCCATGGCAACGCGCTGCTGTTGTCCGCCTGAGAGCTGATGCGGAAAACGGTCTTCAAGGTCGGAAAGCCCGCTCAACTCGATAAGTTCAGCCACGCGCTCGGTTCGGCGTTGCCGGTCCCAGCGTCGTAGACCGAAGGCAATGTTGTCCCGAACGTTCAAATGTGGGAACAGCGCGTAGTCCTGAAATACCATGCCGACGCCGCGCTTTTCCGGCTGCACGAAGCCCTCATGATCGGCGACGACTCGACCGGCGATACTCACGTCTCCGGAATCCGGCTTTTCAAATCCTGCAATTATCCGGAGTGTGGTCGTCTTGCCACAGCCTGAAGGCCCGAGCAGCGCGACGATCTCGCCCTGTCCAATCGACATTGAAACGTCGCGGACAGCGGGTTCGTCAGCATCGGGAAACGACTTGGTGACCTGCGAGAGGACGATGTGTTCGTTCATTCAGATTCTCCCTGACCGGCATGTCGGGATATGACGTACCATCGAGAGTGTAACAGTAATTCCGACTGTTCGCATAGGGATTCTCCTGTCTTGAGTCAGGGGGTCGACTCAGTTCCGGCCGGAATCCCGGCGTTCTTCGTTGAT
>JBBDTL010000087.1:0-2358 GCA_040904465.1 Thermomicrobiaceae bacterium
TCCGAACTCCCGTGTTCACCGGGCCGCTCATCATTCAGTTCGCAATCGGAAGAGTGGATGGCCGTACTCTACCGTCTCTCCGTTCTCGACGAGCATTGCTTCGATGACGCCCGGCCGGTCCGCGACGATCTCGTTCATGATTTTCATCGCTTCAATGATCGCAACCGTCTGCCCTACTTCGACCGTGTCGCCGACTCGCACAAATGGGGGTTCTCCCGGTGAAGGCCCTTCGTAGAAGGTTCCGACCATCGGCGACGTGATCTGGTGTCCAGAGGGAGCCTGGGCGGGGGACGGTGGCGGAACAGCGCCATTCTGCTCTAGAACAGCAGGAGAGGAAGCTTCAACGGGAGCGTTCGTCGTGGTCCGGGCGCAGAGGAGAATGTGGAGATCTCCGTGTGTCACCTCGAGCCGCTCCAGATCCCCGTTGTTCATTACCTGAACCAGGTCCCGCACGGCCTCGGTCAATCCGGAATAATCGCCAGTTGAATCCGTTTCGGCGATACGCCCGTCCTGTACTTCCCTGTCCTCCGCCATTGGTGAAAACCAATCCCTCTCTGTGCCCGTGGACGATCCGTCGACCCGATCAGGTTACACGTTCCAGATATTCTCCGGTGCGAGTGTCAATCTTGACGATGTCGTCCTCGTTGATGAACAGGGGAACCGTGATCGTCAAACCAGATTCGACGGTTGCCGGCTTACTGCCACCTGTGGCTGTATCACCCTTGTAGCCGGGGTCGGTCTGGGTTACTTTCAGATTCACGGTGACAGGCAACTCAACATCGACCGGGGCCCCCTGGTAGGTTAGCAGGTCGATCGTGTCGTTCTCTTTCATGTAACTGACCGCGTCTGCCAGTGCCTCTCGCGGGAGCGAGAACTGGTCGAAGTTGTCAATGTCCATGAAGTTGAAATCGTCACCGTCCTGGTAGAGGAACTGGACGTGGTGTCGCTCGAGTCGAGCAGTCTGAAACTTGGTTCCAGCGTTAAACGTATCCTGCGTTGTTGAACCGGTGCGGAGATTTCGCATGGTCATGCGCACGAAGGCGCTACCGCGGCCCTGCTTGACGTGCTGAAAATCGGTGACTTTTACCAGTTCGCCGTTCATATCCAGGGTGATGCCCCGCCGCAATCCACCTGTGTCGATCATCTTTCCTCCGTTAGACTCTCTGAATACATCACTTATTCTCCCAAGAGACTATCAAACGCTCCGCTTGGGTGCAGTCGTAAAGATATCAATACCGTCCTCAGTAATGACACCAACATCCTCGATCCGGACCCCACCCCAGCCGGGAATATAGATACCAGGCTCAACCGTGACAACGTGTCCCGGCTTCAGCACCTCATTGTAGCGGGGAGATAGCGACGGTGATTCATGGACACGCACACCGAGCCCGTGACCCAGCGAATGAATGAACTGGTCACCGTAACCGGCCCGCTCGATGATCGATCGTGAAATGGCATCAGCCTCTTTCCCGGTCATTCCGGGTTTGATCCCCGCTTCGGCTGCCTCAAGTGAATCGTAGACAATCTGGTAAATCTCCCGGAGCTTTGGATCTGGCTCTCCAACCCAGAGCGTCCGGGTGAGATCCCCGCAATAGCCATCGACGTAAGCGCCCATATCGATGATGATCGGTTCGCCTTCTTGAATCAACCTGTCCCCGGTGGGGTGATGCGGCAGAGCGGCGTTCGGGCCGGAGGCTACAATCGTCGGGAACGCGGCACCTTTGGCCCCGAGTTCCCGGAACGCCTGTTCAATCCGCCATCCAATAGCCTTCTCGCTCTCTCCGGCCGTGATCGTTGGCTCAACTCTAGCAAGCGCTTCATCAGTGACTCTGAGAACGTGAGCCAGCTTTTCGATCTCGTCCTGACTCTTGACCGCTCTCAGATTGTCGACCATGTTGCCGACAGCCACCAGCTCCACTTCTTCGTCGAGGTGTTTCTTGATGGTTCGGTAGTCGCGATAAAGTATCGCCGAATCCTCGAAGCCGACCCGCTGTGCTCCCATGGATCGCAATACCTCGGCATCATTTGCCGCGAGACCTGGTTTCTCGCGAGTTACCGGAGCAATATCGAAGTCTGGCGCCTGATTGGCCGCGTTCTCGGCCTCAATCGGGCTTGTAACCAGCACTGCCCGGTCCTGACTGATCACCAGATGCCCCGCAGACTCATTTGGCGGGTGATCTTCTGCGAGAAAGCCGCTCAGATAGAATCGGTTGGACAGGTGGGTGATGACGACGGCATCGAGTTCCTTTTCTCGTAGCACATTCCGGAGACGTGCGAGTTTCTCCGACATGTTCCTCCCTTGCTGGTTAGACCCATTCTCACCGACTCTGGCCGGTAGCGCGGCGGTTCACCCGCCGC
>JBBDTL010000087.1:2368-7863 GCA_040904465.1 Thermomicrobiaceae bacterium
CCCCCAGACAGGGGGTGACGTCCTGTGCTACCGTCTCGCAGGTAATCCATGTCCTGCGCCGGCCTTCGGTCAACATCCAAATGAACCGGATCAGCTCGCGCCTCTTTCGATCAGGTACCGGAGCGCAAGTAGATACCCCTCCGGCCCGAATCCCGCGATCTGACCGGTCACCACTGGAGCAGTTACCGAGATCCGGCGAAAATCTTCTCTTGCGTGAACATTGCTCAGGTGTACTTCGATTGCGGGAATGCTGATCGCCGATAACGCATCACGCAGCGCAATGCTGTAGTGCGTCAGCGCGCCCGGATTGATAATAACACCGCCAACGCTGCTAGCGCGGGCTTGAAGAATGTCGATCAGCTCGCCTTCATGGTTTGACTGGACACACTCCACACTGATGCTGTGCTCGCGTCCCATTGTGACCAGACGCTGATCAATCGAGTCCAGTGTATCGGTCCCATAGATGCCGGGCTCACGGGTGCCGAGCATGTTCAGATTCGGTCCGTGAAGCACCAGGATCTTCGAGGTTTGCTTGCCCGTCGTCATTCTCGTCTCCAGCCCTTCTCCCGCAGCTCTTCGTTTCCGAGCAATCCAAGCAATACCTCGTACTGCGTTCCAGCGTGTTCCGGGTGATGTTCGAACCGTGCACGCTCAAAGTACTGAACGGTGCGACCCGTGTCCGGGTCAGTGAATTCCTGGCTGATCGGGTATCCGAAAAGCGCCAGCGATTCGCGGTAGGAGATACCCGGCTCCCCGAAGTTGAGGCCGTGGCTCTGCCAGTAATCGAGGAACGCCCCACAGGCGTTCTGCCCGGTGGTTTCAAAAAAGATGCAGTCGGGGTCACTGGACTCACCGCTGCGTTCGAACGCTGAATCATCCAGCATTCCGCGACGGTGCGCGTCTTCATATCCAAGTCGACCGAGCAGCACTTCGTAGGGCGTACCCGCATGCTCAGCGTGGTACTCGTAGCGCTGACGCTCGAAGTACTGGACGGTATGCTCCCGCATGGTGTCGGCGTTGTATTCCTGAAACTCTTCGGTCTGCGGGAACCCGAATACCGGCAATCCGCCGCTTTGTAGCCAGTAGTTCAGGAACACGGTTCGCAGCGTATGGCCAGTCTCGGTGAAGTACCAGAGGTTGTCAGTGCTCTCAACCGGTGCGACGCGAGAGGCTGGCGTCGACATCTCGGAAATCTCGTCCCAGACGCCCGGGTCTTCCTGGCCAAGCCGCCAGGCTGCCATCCCTCCCAGATCGTAGTTGGTCATCACATTGAGCTTGTAGCGGAGACTATCTATGTTCTCGAACCAGACTTCGTGTTGCGCGCCTTCATCGTCAGTATAGGTTGCCCAGGGAGACTGAGCGCTTTCGTCCCAGTGAAATTCCAGATCATCGAATTGCTCGAGCGCCATCGTGTGATCGAACCGCATAGCACGAGCCGCTCCGGTAGTGCGGTCCGGATCGTTATCTTCAAGGGTCCAGTCGTACCCATAAAACGGAACACCGAGGAGCACCTTCTCGTTCGGGATTCGTGACGTTGCGTAGTGAGCGGCGTCTTCGACCCAACCAATCGGCGCCACCGGGCCGGGGCTCTGGCTTCCTACCGGCGTGTAGTCATAGGCCATGATGACGATATGGTCGTTGTACTTCGCGAGTTCTTCGTAGTCGTACGCGCCTCCCCAGACGGTTGGTACATCGGAAAGGCGGGTAATCACTGCCTGCGTAACCAGCTTGTCGTCTGCCCAGAGGCGCTCGGAGAGCTCTTTCTGAAACGCAGTAATCAGGTGATGGTCATCGGCATTGATCGCTTCGAAGTCGATATGGATGCCGTCCCAGTCGTTAATTTCCACGAGATTGACCAGGCGGTCGATGACCTCGGTCCGGTTTTCTTCATCTTCCATGAGCGCGGTGAAGTCATCCCAGCGGGGGTTGCTGCTCACCATCGGGACGATTTTCACCCCGGAATCGCGCATCACCTGGATCGCTGGCTCGGCGCTGAACGTGCCGATCGTGCCGTCAGCTCTGACCTGGTAGAGGTACGGTGAGACAATATCCAGATTGTGGACCTGCTGCTGAAGCGTTGTCAGCGATGTCGAATCATATTGAACGTAGTACCCCCATCGTACTCGTTGCGGGTACGCGAACGTATCGTTTGCCAGCGGTGGCGCCAGTACCGAGGCGAGCACCACAAATACCAATGCCGCGTGTCTCACCGCGCGTGACCAATCCACCTGTAACCCAATCCCTTCAGTCTCAAAGTCCCCGGGCGAGTATCACCCGCGTGGAACTGCCTGGGCTGCCGCCGCCTGTACGTAAATGCGAACGGGCACGGCGTTCGCGCCCTGGACGCTCACCGTGCCGGAGAAGACCGCCACTGGCACCAGGTACTGCGCGCCCTGCATGCTCCCTGCGACCGTGTATGCGATGCTCGCGCTCGTTATCGTTGCCGTTGCGCTTGCTCCCTGGAAGCCTGCGGGAAGATCTGACGCTCTGATATCGACGAATCCGCGCCCCGAGATAGCGTCCGTCCAGAGGTTCTCTGCCTGGCGTAGCCCGTACGTCGAGCTCTGCAACGACGCAGGCCAGTTGATCGAGGCTTCTACAACCTCGCCATCGCCGCGAACGTAGACGCTGGCTGATGGTGTCCTCGAAATAATGTCCGCTGGTTCAGCGGGCATCACCAGGACATAGGCAACTCCTGCCCCTTCGTTTCGATCCTGAACCTGCCCCGAACCGACGTTGCCGGCGACCAGCCCGTAATTTGTCAGCCAGGTCCTCGCCGACTGTACCAGTTCATCGTTGCCCGGCAACGCGGGAACGCTCTCCGGTGTTGAATGGCTCACGTACTGCGTGTTTCCCGGGCTGATATAAAGGCTGCCTTCGCTACCTTCAACTCTGAAGCTTCCATTTCCCTGATCAACGACCTCAGCGTCAATTCCCAGATTGGTTGCAAGATTCTGAACGCTCTCAAAGGTCCATTGCTGACGGCCAATCTGGTATGTCGGCGCCTGCGCTGGCAGGGATGCAAGGCTCATATTCAAGTTGAAACTCAGGTTCAGTGCTTCAGCAGGGCTCCCACTCGGCATGTCCCCCGCAGGTAGCTCGCCGAAGTCACCGACGATCGGGTCAGGTTCGGGAACCGGGGTCGGTTCCGATGGCTGCTCCGACACCGGTGTCGGTTCGGGCACCAATTCTTCTTCGCTTTCGGTTTCAACAGGTTCCGGAGTCGCGGTCGGTGTCGGTTCTGACTCTTCTTCGTCGGTCTCAGGTGTCGAAGTTGGAGTGGCCTCCTCTTCGGTGGCTTCCGGCGTCGCCGTCACATCTACATCTGGTTCCCCGGCGATCTCAGTGGCCTCCGGATCGGAAACCAGTTCGGAATCGCTTTCATCGTCGTCACCGTTTCCCCCGGAGGCGACGAGCGCGACGACGACGACAACAACGAGAATCAAGGCGAGCAGCCCCGCTCCCGGCAGAAGGTATTTCTTCCAGGCTGGTTGTCGTGGTTGTTGGGGATCGCCCTGTGGCAAGTTGGGAGTCCAGCGGGTAGACATAGTGGGTCAAATATCCTTCGCCTGAGATTCGATCAACTGGAAAGACGGAACGATGTATGTTTGCCGGGCCGTTCGGTTGCATCCATGAGAGTAACGGATAGATCGCCGGTTCGTTGCGGGAAAGAAGTTCAAACGACTTCCTGAATTCGTCTGAGCTCGACGATCTGGTCACGAATCAACGCCGCTTTCTCGAACTCCAGTTGTTTCGACGCCTGTTTCATCTGTTTTTCCAGGTCGGAGATCATCCGTGCCAGTTCATCGGGCGGAATATCTCCGATGATGCCGGATTCGCCGTCTGAATCGTAACCTGGCCGCTCCTCGGCAACCGCTTTGACGCGGTCGGTAAGGTCCTTGATCTCTTTGACGATGCCTCGCGGCGTGATGTTGTTCGATTCATTGTGCTCGGTCTGAATCGCGCGGCGACGATACGTTTCTTCGATCGCGCGCTTCATCGAGTGAGTCATGTTGTCACCGTACATGATGACCAGCCCGTCGACATGGCGCGCTGCCCGTCCCACAGTCTGGATCAGCGCTCCTTCCGACCTCAGGAACCCTTCCTTGTCAGCGTCGAGGATCGCGACCAGTGACACTTCGGGGAGATCGAGCCCTTCCCGGAGCAGATTGATTCCGACGACGACGTCGTAAACGCCGAGTCGCAGATCCCTGAGGATCTCAATGCGTTCCAGCGTATCGATCTCACTGTGCAGATAATGGGTTCGGACACCTGATTCCTTCAGGAATTCGGCCAGGTCCTCTGCCATTCGTTTGGTCAGTGTCGTAACGAGCGCACGCTCGCCCCGGGCGATCCGGCGGTGGATCTCGTCCAGTAGATCGTCGATCTGCCCCTTGGTCTGGCGTACAGAGATTTCCGGGTCCACAAGCCCGGTCGGCCGGATAACCTGTTCTACTGTCTGCTCGCTATGTTCGGCCTCATATGGTCCGGGCGTGGCTGATACATAAATGAGCTGGTTTACGCTGCGCTCGAATTCATCAAACGTCAGCGGACGGTTGTCCCGAGCTGATGGCAATCGGAATCCATAGTCGACCAGCACGTTCTTCCGGGAACGATCGCCGGCGTACATGCCCCGGACCTGAGGAATCGACATATGTGATTCGTCGATGAACATCAGAAAATCATCGGGAAAATAATCAATCAGCGTCCAGGGTTGCTCACCCGGTTTGCGACGCGAGAGGTGCATCGAATAGTTCTCGACTCCCGAACAGTAGCCGGCTTCCTGAAGCATCTCCAGGTCGTACATCGTCCGCTGTTTCAGGCGAGCGGCTTCCAGCGCTTTGCCTTCGGCCTCGAGCTCGTTGAGTCGATGTCGAAGCTCGTCCTGGATATCTCTGATCGCCAGTTTGAGCTTGTCCTGACTGGTCACGAAGTGACTGGCCGGGTAGATTTCGATCTCGTTGCGTTCGACCAGCATCTCACCAGTAAGCGGGTCGATCTCTACGATCCGGTCGATCTCATCGCCCCAGAACTCAACGCGGACGGCGATTTCTTCATAGGACGGGAAGATATCAAGCGTGTCGCCGCGTACGCGAAATGTCCCGCGGGTAAGCGTCATATCGTTGCGGTCATAGCGAATGTCGATCAGGTGACGTAGAACGCGGTCACGGCGTACTGAACCGCCTTTACGCAGGCGGACAACTGTGGCGCCATAGTCCTCCGGTGACCCCAGGCCGAAAATGCAGGAGACACTGGCGACGATGACGACATCTTTTCGGGTTAGCAGTGAGCGTGTCGCCGCGTGGCGAAGCTTTTCGATCTCCTCGTTGATTTCCGAGTCTTTTTCAATGTAGGTATCCGTCCGTGGTACGTAGGCTTCCGGCTGAAAGTAATCGTAGTAGGAAACAAAGTACTCAACCGCGTTGTTGGGAAAGTACTCCCTGAACTCACTATAGAGCTGGGCTGCCAGTGTCTTGTTGTGCGCCAGCACCAGG
>JBBDTL010000088.1:0-7859 GCA_040904465.1 Thermomicrobiaceae bacterium
GATCTGGACACCAAAGCCCGTCAGGCGCGGAAGTTCCTCAAGTCTGGTTCGAAGGTCAAGCTGTCGGTCCTGTTTCGTGGGCGTGAGATCGCTCACCAGGACATCGGTCGCACGCTCCTGACGCGTGTGGGAGAGCAACTCGATGAAGTCAGCACGGTCGATCAGCAGCCACATATGGAGGGTCGCTCGATGGTGATGTTGCTAAGTCCCACATCTGAGGGGCAGGCATCTGACGACGACCAGGCTGAAGCCTCCGATCAGCTCGCTGACAATCAGGAGTAACACTTAAAGGTCCGCCGGATGGCGGGGACCAGCCCGAATCGGGAAGGTCCAGCCCGGCGTGAGCGTGTGCGTCGTGACGACGCTGGAGGATGTCAATTATGCCAAAGATGAAAACCCATAAGGGAACCAAGCGACGATTCAAGATTACAGGCACGGGCAAATTGATGCGCGCCAAGGGGATGAAAAGCCATAACAGGCGTAAGAAGTCACCGAGGACGTTGAGAATGTTCGACCGCATGCTGGAAGTGAACAAGGCCGATGTCAAGCGGATCAAAGCCAAGCTTCCATACGGGGCCTGATTGATCCGTTTGAGCGAGGGTAAGAGGAGTCTGGACCGATGGTACGAGTAAAACGAGGCGTCACAACTAAGAGGCGTCACAACAAAACGCTATCTCTGACAAAGGGATATCGCGGGACGCGGAGCACGCTGTATAAGCGCGCAAATGAAGCGGCAATGCGCGCAGGACAATACCAGTACCGTGACCGACGCAATCGAAAGCGCGAAATGCGGAAGCTCTGGATTCAGCGGATCAACGCTGCCTCCCGCCAGAACGGCCTTCCCTACAATCAGTTCATTTCTGGTCTGACTCAGGCAGGCGTCGAAGTAGATCGGAAGATGCTGGCTGACCTCGCCGTGCGTGATCCCGAGGCATTCAGCGAGATCGTAACGATCGCCCGCGAAGCACTCTAACGATTTCTGAGATCGTGAACGGTGACAGGCCTCAGGCAGAGATCACCTCGTCCAGGAATCGCTGGATAAAACTTGCCCGCTCACTGCATCGTCGACGACAACGATACAGCGAGCGGGCAATTCTCGTTGAGGGCGTGCGGCCGGTTCGCGAAGCGCTTGAGTCCGGCGTAACCATGCACGTGCTATTGCTTTCGACCCATGTAGACAACCTGGGCGAAGCTCGGGAGATAGCCGAATCAGCTGCGGACGCTGGTGTCACTGTGCTGACCGTTGACCCACGGGTCTTCCAGACAGCTTGCGACACCGAAACGCCGCAGGGGATCCTCGCAATCTGCAAGATGCCGGAGACGCAGCAGAGCCCTTCCCATGCGGTCGCTCCGCTGTACCTGATCACTGACCGTGTGCGTGACCCCGGAAACCTCGGTACACTACTACGTTCTGCTCTCGGCGCAGGGGTGAATTGTGTGCTGGTAGGTCCGGAAAGCGCCGATCCCTTCGCTCCAAAAGTCATTCGCGCAGGCGCAGGGAGCCAGTTTCGTATACCGATCGCATTTCTTTCATGGGATCGTTGTCAAGAGTGGCTCGAGAATTGCAGTATCGTCGTTGCAGACGCTGCTGCAGATGTCTCTTACGACGAGTTTGACTGGACCACCGCTGCAGCGCTCGTCGTCGGAAACGAGACACAAGGGCCATCCGACGCCGCGATTAGCCATGCAGATGGGAGAGTTGGTATACCGCTTGCGAATAGTCTTGAGTCGCTAAATGCAGGAGTTGCTGGTTCAGTAATTCTGTTCGAAGCATGGCGTCAACGAAGAAGGCCCAGATGATCCAGACGCGTACATACGCGGATGAATTGTGGATTGTTCAGCAGTTTGTGCTATAGTGGCCGGAATACTCACTTCGTGTGGACGTCTAGCAAGTAATCAGGAAGGGTGAATACATGCGCAAGAGTGATCTGGTAAAGGCCGTGGCGAAAGAAGTTGACATGCCGGAGAGCCAGGTATCGAATGTGGTCAACTCCACATTTGACGCTATTGAATCGGCACTTTCGAGCGGGGATGAAGTGACGATCACCGGCTTCGGGACATTCAGGATTAGCGAACGAGCAGCTCGCGAGGGTCGCAACCCACAATCCGGTGAGAAGATGACAATTCCAGCTCGCAAGAGCCCGAGCTTTAAGCCCGGCAGCCAGCTCAAGCGCGCTGTATCGGAAGGCTAGATCCTTCACCACTGGGCGCTGAGTTACACCTGACGCTGCAATCAATTTGCTGCGACCGCTTGAAGCGCTAAAACGGTGTGAACCTGAAATTCGACGAGACACAGGCCGGGTAAACACCCGGCCTGTGCTCATCCTGAACGATCGTCAGCGTTGGGCGATTGAGCGTTCACGTTTGAGTCGAGGGAAGTGGCAAGCGCGGCCAGGGTATTTCTCTCAGCGGACCGAGCCGCGGTGAGGATACCGTTGACCAGGGCTGTGACGTCGGAGCCTCCGTGCGCGATCATTACCAGTCCATTGACTCCGAGGAGCGGCGCGCCACCGTACTCGCGATAATCCAGCGCTTTGCCGGCACGCCTGATCGCCGGCTTGAGAAGCGTCGCCAGAATCGACGTGTACCAGCGGGTCTTGAACTCGGTTCGCAAGCTTTCCTGAACGAGGTTCACAATCCCCTCGCCAGTTTTGAGTATGACGTTGCCCGTAAAGCCATCGGTGACCAGGATGTCGCATGGACGTTCCGGCATCGCACGCGGTTCGACGTTGCCGATGAATTGCAGTTGCTCGTCATCTCCGAGCAACTTGTGAACGGCGCGCACCAGTCCATTGCCCTTCCCCGACTCTTCACCGTTGCTGATCAGTCCAACTGTAGGATTGCTGACCTGATTGGCTACAACGTAAAACGTTGTCGCCAGCCTGGCATGCTGCCACATTTGCTCTGGCTTTGGGTCAACGAGGGCACCAGCGTCAATCAGAAGCAACGGCGGCCCTTTTGCCGTCGGAATTGGTATCGCTATGCCAGGTCGATCTACTCCCGGCAACCGACCGAGGCTGAGTATCGACGACGCGACGACAGCCCCGGTGTTTCCTGCGGAAAGAAAGACGTCCGCATCTCCGGATTTGAGTAGCTCGAGACCAACCGGTATCGAGGCGCGGCGTTTGCCCCGGACCGCTTTTACCGCCTGGTCCTCCATGGAAACGTGTTCCGGCGCATCGACGATGTTTATCAGGTGATCAGGGTAGGATTCGGTGACGAGAATTGCCTTGATCGACTCCTGGTTACCGATGAGCGTCACCGCGATGCCGTGATCGGTGGCGGCGCGGAGAGCAGCGCGCACCGGAATGTCCGGCGCCCTGTCCCCGCCCATGGCATCCAGCGCAACGGTAACGTGTTTCACAGTCAATGTCGTCCCCAGACCCCGCTTCGCCTTGTGAGTCTCAAATGCCGGCTATTGACTAGACATCGAGATTCTCAACCTCGCGAGCGTGAGTCTGAATGAATCGCTTGCGCGGCGGGACCGCGTTGCCCATCAACATGTCGAACGTTTCGTCTGAGCGCACGGCGTCGTCAATCGTTACCTGCAGCAAGGTGCGGGTCTCGGGATCCATCGTTGTCTCCCAGAGTTGCTCCGGGTTCATCTCGCCGAGCCCCTTGTAGCGTTGTTGTTCCCAACGTCGATCGGGATAGTCACGAAGGATCACAGCTCGCTCCGTGTCCGAGTAGACGTAGTGTATATCTCGTCCGCTTTCAAGCTTGTACAGCGGCGGCTGAGCGATATAGAGCCTACCGTCAATGATAAGGCTCTCCAGATTCCGGAAGAAGAATGTGAGGAGCAGCGTGCGAATATGTGCACCGTCGACATCAGCATCCGTCATCAGAATAACGCGGTGATAGCGCAGTTTCGAAGCATCAAACTGATCGCCAATGCCAGTCCCGAGCGCGGTTATCAGTGCCCGGATCTCCTCGTTCTGGAGCATTTTGTCCAGCCGCGCTTTCTCGACATTCAGGATCTTCCCACGCAAGGGCAGAATCGCCTGGAATTGCCGGTCACGCCCCTGTTTAGCCGATCCTCCTGCTGAGTCGCCCTCCACGATATAGAGCTCCGACTTGCTGGGATCGCGTTCGGAGCAATCCGCCAGCTTTCCTGGCAGGCTGAATGTATCCAGCGAGCCTTTTCGCTGGACAAGCTCACGTGCCTTGCGGGCCGCGTCACGAGCCCGAGCGGCGTTGACGCACTTGTCAACGATTCGCCTGGCGGCCTGTGGATTCTCTTCCAGGTATCGACCAAGCCCCTCGTACACAGTCGACTGGACTACTCCGGCAACTTCGGCGTTCCCAAGTTTCCGCTTTGTCTGTCCTTCGAACTGGGGATCAGAGAGTTTGACACTGACGATCGCTGTCAGGCCCTCGCGGACATCCTCGCCACTAAGGCTCTCGTTCGTTTCCTTCAGAAAGCCATTTTTTCGGGCATAATCGTTGATGATTCGCGTGAGGGCAGTCTTGAACCCCGTCAGATGGGTCCCACCGTCTGCGGTGTTCACATTGTTCGCGAACGTATGTGTTGACTCACCGTAGCCATCGTTGTATTGCAGAGCAATTTCTGCCAGACAGCTGTTCACTTCGCGCGACACGTAGAACGGTCGTGGATGTAGTGCCTGCTTGTTCCGATTCAGGTGCCTCACGAACGAGACAATCCCACCGTCAAAGTAAAACGACATCTTCCGGTCGATCCGCTCATCTGTGAAGGAGATCTGGAGACCGCGAGTAAGATAGGCCGTTTCCCGGAATCGCTGCAGCAACGTGTCAAACGAGTAATCAAGATCCTCGAAGATCGTCTGATCGGCCTTGAATGACATCGTGGTGCCGTGGTCGTCAGGATCGCAGCTGCCGACATGCTCGGGTGGCCCCTGTGGTACACCAGTCCGATAATGCTGTTCGTAGCGTTTGCCTTCTTTGCGAACTTCGACCTTTACCCACTCTGACAGCGCATTGACGACAGACGCGCCGACGCCATGAAGTCCGCCGGAAACCTTGTAGCTGTCGCCTCCGAACTTACCGCCAGCATGCAACACGGTCATGATCACTTCAAGAGCGGACATTCCCATCTCTTCGTGATGATCGATGGGAATCCCTCTGCCGTTATCGCTGACCGTGACCGCTCCGTCTTCGTGAATCCTGACCCGAATAAGATCACAGTGTCCCGCCAGTGCCTCGTCGACACTGTTGTCCACAACCTCATACACGAGCTGGTGCAGACCTCGATAGTCTGTACTACCGATGTACATGCCCGGGCGCTTGCGAACCGGGTCAAGCCCTTTCAGAACCACGATATCGTTGGAATCGTAACGAGGAATATCAGCCACTATGCTGAACCTTTCTGGCTAACTGCTCGCAACCGGGGGCGTTCCAATGCGAATCGGAACACTACCGGGATCGCGATGCTGGAAAAAAAGCATGATTGACGCGAGAAGTCCTGTAACCACGTATGCATGCACAACTATGGCGAATGGAACGCTCCAGATGGATTCCGTAAACACAGACAAGGCATAGGGCGTCCCCAGATGGATCACCAGCACGATGGCCAGGAGTCCAATAACTGCCAGCGTGTGATGTTGCACGACCTGATAGCTGCTGCGGAGTGCCGGGAGCACATTCCGATACCCGAGTGCGAACGCCGGCACGGCGAATACAAAAAAGAGCGCCAACCAGCCTCCAAGGAGCAATGCAGAAAGAACGATCAGTGTTACCGGTTCAACTCCGACTATCCAGAGTCCGCCGGCAACGAGTAAGACTGGTGTCATCATGAATAACAGGATCGCCAGAGAAATCGGGATAAGACTGACAGCGTGAAAAAAGGCTGCAAGGCAATCTCCGAGCAACGTCCTCGTTCCCACCGGAACGTCTCTAACAAGCCGGCCCACGATCATCAAATGAAGAGTTGCAGTAATGATCGCAACACCAAACGCCATCAGTGCAAGGACCAGCCCGTCGAAACCATCAAACGACCAGAGTTGCTCGCCGACCCGCACGGCATCAATATCGACTGAGGGATGACTCAAGAACGTCGGGACCACGGCGGACATCATGCTCATCAATTCGATGTCATCTGTCCTTTCATAGATCCTTCGCTCATCGTCCAGTCCAGTTCTAACGACGCTCATGGGGGCAATCGCAACCACTCGCCCGCCCAGCCAGATCAGCAAGTCCAACAGAACCGGCACCCATATGAGATACGGTCGCCGGTTTAGAACCGCAAAGCCTAGCCCAATTGTGTCGATAACGCCGGTGGGCCCGCCTGCTGACTCTTCTGGATCTCCCGCCTCGCTACCGGTAGCCATCCTTCTGCGCCTGACCTAGTATCGATCGAGTTCGATCAACCGCTCGTCAGAAATACCGAAATGATGCGCAATCTCGTGAATGACAGTCTCGCGAACGACGCGTTCTATGTCACCGTCGGTTTCGCTGGCTTCACTCACTACCGGCCCCCGAAAAATCGTTATCTTGTCTGGGAGAACCAGGTCGTAGGCCGAGTTGCGATCAATGTGCGGGACGCCTTCATAAAGTCCGAGCAACGTTCCGCCCGCCTCGACCTCATTCTCCGCGAGAACTTCGCGCGACGGCCAGTACTCGATAACAACATCGACGTTTTCCAGATGGTCAAGTACTGAAGGCGGGAGATCGTCAAGTGCCTGCACTACTAGTTGCTCAAACTCATCGTCAGTCATGCTCATTGATCACATCCCCGCGCATCGAACATGACTAATTCTACCAAATCAGGGGTATCCGGCCCCTCTGGTCCATGCATGCAGACGGTCCATCGATCAGAGAATCGTACTTGCTGAACTATGGCCTTTGGGAACTGACTAACGGCTGATAACGAGCCCGAGGCTAAGTAATATCAGAATGGAAACGCTAACTATCGCGCCGTTTATCCCGGAAGCTTCTGTCAGGAAATACGCACCGAACGACGCCAAGACGAATCCGAGGAACAGAATCAGGTCGAAGATGAGCGGATTCTTCTTTCGCATCGATTTCACGGGGTGACCTATCCAATCGCAAGAGCCGTAACCATGGTGACGACGCCGATGATTCCAGTGATCGCGAGACCAAATTTGATACCGGATCGAATGACCGGCCCTTCGCGCCCGCTAAGGCCGACCGTTGAACAGCCCACGATGATCTTCGCCGGGGCGATGATGCTGCCAAGCGCTCCTCCGGTTGTTTGCGCGGCGAGGATCAGGCCGACATTGAGATCGAGAAGCAATGCCGTATCAAGCTGTAGCGCGCCGAACAGGATGTTCGAGTTAGTGTTCGAGCCGGTCATGAATGCGCCCAGCACACCGATAAACGGGCTGAGGAACGGAAATGTGTCTCCGGCTACATCGGCAATCCCCTGCGCCAGCAGATGCGTCATACCCGACTCCATCATGATCAGCGCCATGCCGACCAGCGTGACAATTCCGAGGCTGGCCGAGACTGAAGCGTCGACGGCATTCTTCACGATGCGTCCCAGCGCCCCGTCATCGTAGAGTCCGGCACGTCGATATACGACCAGCGCGATTACCGCCGTGAACAGGAGCAAAGCGCCAGGGTGGCTCAGCAACTCGATAGAGCGGTACGAATCGGCAGAGGGGTTCGTCCAGCCGAAATCGGTGCTCGTCTCCGGGAACGAGGGATCGATTGCCACCTGACCGAGCGTGTCACCGATTGGTTCAATCAGATTGACGACCAGAACAATGACAACCAGGAGTACGTACGCATGAACGGCAAGAAGGAATCGCGGCCAGTTCATGGTCGACTCCGGCTCTATTGACTCTGAAACACCTTCTTGCTCCTGGGAGGAGCTGCCGTGGCGTCCGAACAGACCAGAGCGGACCAGAAGGATCATCACG
>JBBDTL010000089.1:0-7839 GCA_040904465.1 Thermomicrobiaceae bacterium
TCCATGACGGTCTGATCGACGATATAGTAGCCGCGGCTCCGATCGTAGCTCTCCTGATCCGGAAATCGCTCCCGCTGGATTCGCGTCTGATAGAGCACGTCTGCATCTCCAAGCGCCGCAAATGATTCCGCCTCCTGAAACTCCACCGACGCATCGGTAAGTGCCCGCTTGATGTCGTCACCTACTGGAACGGACGGTGGAGCCAGGAACGTGATCCGGTTCCCATGCGTCTGGCGCAGAAGCATCGCAAGTGATCGCGGCGCGCGCCCGAATTTCAAATCTCCCACGATCCCGACATGAAGATCATCAATCCGACCCAGTTCACGCTGAATCGTGTAGACATCGAGCAGGGCCTGCGTCGGATGTTCTCTCGCGCCGTCACCAGCGTTGATAATCGGGATGTCGACGACGCGCGAAGCTCGTTCAGGCATTCCGGCTTCGGGGTGGCGCATCGCCACCGCATCGGCGTAACCTGAAAGCATCCGCGCGGTGTCTTCAATCGTTTCGCCTTTTGTTGCGGAGGATGACTCATTCGCGTTCTCGACAGTCAGTACCGTGCCGCCGAGTCGGGCCATCGCCGATTCAAAGCTCAGGCGGGTCCGGGTGCTCGGCTCGTAGAAGACGGTCGCCAGGATCTTGCCCGGTAGATGATTGCGCTGGGAGGCTCGGGGAAGATTTCTGAGAAAGTCTGCGTGATCGATGAGGTCCAGAAGAAATGTGCGGTCGAACTGGTCCACACTGAGAATATGGTTCAACACCAGCTTCGGTTCCCTTTCGCGAAGAATCCGGGCATTTTCGCGACCATTATAGCTGTCGATCACCGTCATCCGGGGGAATCTGGCGCCAGGCGCCTCGGTTTCGCTCAAAACAGGCTTCGCCGAACGAAACGATGCTTGCCGGAGTTCCCGAGGCGTCGATGATCCGCCTAGCGCATGGTGCTTGGGAGGACATTGAGTTCGGCCCGATACTTCGCAACCGTGCGGCGGGCAATGCGTATTCCCTGTTTCGCCAGGAGATCGCAGATCTTCCGATCAGTCAGCGGGTCTGTCTCGTTCTCGACCATCTCCCGGATGATGTCCTTGACGCTGAGCGACGGCGTGAAGAAATCGCTGAAGCCGATCACCTTGCGAGTAGGCAGCATGACGTACTTGTTCGCGGTGGCCCGGCTGACGGTCGATTCATGAACGCCGACCTGCTGGGCCACGACGGCGCGGGTAAGCGGTCTAAGCTCTCGGACGCCACCGCGGAGGAAATCCTCCTGCAGATCTACGATGCAGCGCGAGATGCGGTAAAGCGTGTCCCGCCTCTGCTGGATATTGGAAATGAACAGCTTGGCGCGGTTCACATGATCGCGGATGTGGTCACGTTCGCCGTCGGTGAACTCGCCTTTGGTGCGGCTGCGGCCCATCTGACGTGCGATCTGATCGTACATCGAGTTCATCTTTAGGTGATAGTCGCGCGTCTCAACGACATCGACTTGTAGCACGTCATCTTTCAGGCTGACAATCACGTCCGGTGAGACGAATGGTGACGCCTGCGGCGTCTTCCAGGTTCGGGCCTGGTCGTTCTGCATCGGGAATGGATTGAGGTGCTCCCGGATGAATTCCCGTGCGTCCTCAACGTCATCATGCGTGATGCCCAGCTCTTTGGCGATATAGCCGAACTTGTGGGAGCCAAACTCTTTGAGGTAGCTCTGGATGATCGGTTGCACGTGTCCCGGTACTTCGACACCGATGTCATCGAGGTATCTCAGCTGGATAAGCAGGCATTCCTGGAGATTCCGCGCCCCGGCGCCGATCGGGGCAACAGCCTGAATGTGGTCGATGACGCGATTGATCTCGTCTGGGTCACGACCGGTTTCTGCCGAAATCTCGTCCACGCTCTGGGAAATGAATCCTCGCTCGTCGAGCGAATTGATCAGGTACTCGGCAAGAGAATGATCCCCGTTGTGCGAAAGCGTCGCAACGTCGCTGAGGATCTGTTCGGGGACTGTCATTTCATTGGCGACGAGTGTCATCGGGTCGAACTCGTCGGAGTCTTCGCGACTCTTCGGAGCAGAAAGGGTATACATCTGCTCTGGGTAGTCTTCAAAAGAATCTTCCTTCGGCTGCTCTTCCTGGGTCATCATGCAGTTCGGGCAATAGTTTCCCTCAAGGATGCCGCCACAGCTCGAGCAAACATGCTTCTCTTCCATCTCAAGGGCCGGATTGGCTTCCAGCTCCTGGCGGATCACATCCTGCAATTCGAGTCGAGAGAGACTGAGAATATAGTTTGCTTCGATAAGGCTAGGGGATATCCAAACCCGCATTTCGGGCGAGAAATCCATAGAGAATTCCATGCCGGCCATTCACGTCTCCCATTCCCCGTGCTCGCGTTTGCTCCACCCGGTACTCCGGGGCGGATACATTCGATCAAGTGCTCGTCATTTGGCGAACGTCATTCGCCTCATTATACGAGGTCTGTATATCGGTGGCAAGAGTCTTGCGGTGCAGATCCCGATTCCCCATTCCGACGCCAAAACCGCTTCGCCGGAACCCTGTATAAGGAGGGTAAACGCACGAGTCGTGCCATCCATTCGGGGGACTGGCTGACGTCCGGGTGTTCGTCCCGGTTGCTCAGAACCGAGTAGAATGGTTGATGGCGATTGAGCGTCCGTGACGAGCGCGAGGGAACGAATTGGGGAAATCGCTTCACCTGGCCCGCATCCGCAATATCGATGTCAAGGCACACCCGACGTTTCTGCTGGCCCTTCTCTGGGTCATCTACTACTGGGGTTTTGCGGCGGGTCATGGCGTTCAGGGCGTACTTTTCGGCGTGTTCATTTTGATCGCCGCGTTCGTCAGCGTAGTCGGTCATGAGCTGGCGCACAGCTTCGTCGCGCTTCGGCTTGGCCTCAACGTCCTCGACATCACGCTGCTGCCGATCGGTGGCGTGGCGCGGATTGAGTATGTCTCCCTCACTCCCAGGCAGGAAATCGCGATCGCCTTGGCAGGCCCGTTTCTCAATCTCATCGTTGCCGGCTTGCTGACCCCGGTGATCGCCGGAATCCTGATCGTCCGGGACTTCGGCGAGATATTAGACGCTTTCCTTGTGTTGCAGGAGACCGGGTTCAGCGCGCTTATTGTTCATCTCTGGCTGGCGAACATCATGCTGGCGCTATTCAATCTTCTGCCGGCATTCCCCATGGATGGCGGGCGGGTGCTACGGGCTGGGTTCAGCGTGATCTGGGGCCGGTTGCGAGCGACTCAAGTAGCTGTCGCACTCGGCCAGGGGCTGGCGTTGTTGCTGATCGTGGGCGGAATCCTCCTCCAGGACATTTCGCTTCCGCTGGTCGCTGTTTTCATCCTGGTGGCGGCATATGTCGAAGCACGCATGATTCATCTCGAAACCGCAATGCGGACGCTGCCGGTCGGACAGTTCGTCCTCTGGGATCTGGGCGGCGTGCAGCCGGAGTCTCCACTGAACTATGCACTTCGCGGCGGGGTGCGGGATGTCGCCGTGACCGTCAATGGCAGTGTTGTGGGTATGTTGTGGCAGGAGACTGTACATCCGCTACTGAATTCAGCTAGCAAGTTGCGTGTGCGTGACGTTATGGATCCCGACGTCCTGACGATGGATATCGATACGTCGGTCTATGATGTTCATCGTCGGATGCTCGAGACCGGACGGCCGGCGATCCCCATCACCGAAGGTGGAATTTATCGCGGGATATTCACCTCGGACCGGCTGATCCACGTGTATCGATATCTCCAGACAGGCAAATCACCCCGGGAACGCTACCGGGGTTTCGTGGAGGCGCTCGGTTTCGCTGGGCGTTAGCTGTGGCGGCGGAGACGGCTATTTACTGGAGCTATCGGTGAGCGAAGCGCCCACGGCTTCTGAGGGCAGGTCTCCGAGCAACGACTCCTGTGATTCAATCCATGCTCCGATATTCCGGTACTTCTGATACCTGAGCTCAAGCATCTGTTCGGTCCCGTTTTCCTGATCGACGATCGCCTCGATCTCTGCCAGGTGACGTTCGAGAACCGCGCCGGTTCGCTGGATCGTCTCGTCTTTCGCCTCGTGGGCGGGTACCTGTTCAGGTATGACCTCATCGATAATTCCGAAACGGTAAATATCCTGAGCGGTAAGTTTCAACGCTTCGGCAGCCTCGGCGGCGGCGGCTGAATCCTTCCAGAGAATTGCTGCGCAGGCTTCTGGCGATGCGACGGCATATACCGCGTTCTCCAGCATGAGAAGCCGGTCGGTCACGCTGATTGCCAGCGCTCCGCCACTACCCCCCTCGCCGATCACAACCCCGACGCTCGGAACTCGGAGCGACGAGAGCGCCAACAGGTTTTCGGCGATGGCGGTTGCCTGTCCTCGTTCCTCCGAACCAAGACCAGGGTCGGCACCTGGCGTGTCGATGAAACAAAGGATCGGGAACCCGAATTTCTCGGCATGGGTGAGCGACTTCAGCGCCTTGCGGTAACCGTCCGGATTGGGCATCCCGAAGTTGCGATCGAGATTTTCGCGGGTATTGGTACCCTTCTGATGACCGAGCACCATAACCGTACGTCCGTTGAATGCGCCGATTCCCGTCACGATTGCGGGGTCATCACTGTAGCGGCGGTCGCCATGAAGCTCCACGAACCCGCTGATTAGCGCGCCGATGTAATCGAGCGTGTGAGGACGCTCCGGCTTGCGGGCAAGTTGCACGCGTTCCCAGGCGGGAGTCGAGGTCACGAATGATCCTCCTTGCGCGCATCTCCAGCGTAAGCCAGGCTTGGCTGGTGTCGCCCGTGCACTGCATCAGCATAGTGCAGCAAAAGGAGGGAGATCGTGCCGGGGAGTTCGCTGCGACGAGTTACCATGTCAATCATTCCGTGTTCGAGCAGGAACTCGGCCGTCTGAAACCCCTCAGGTAGTTTTTGCCGTGTGATCTGTTCGATTACCCGGGGACCGGCGAACCCAATCATTGCGCCAGGCTCGGCCATAATAATGTCAGCGACCATCGCATAGCTGGCAGTCACCCCGCCGTAGCACGGATCGGTCAGCACCGAAATATGCGGTAACCGGTGCTCCCCGAGACGAGAGAGCGCCGCGGTTGTCTTTGCCATCTGCATCAGCGAAAACGTGCTTTCATGCATCCGTGCCCCTCCAGAACAGGAGACGCTGATAAACGGCAGCTTCAACTCCACCGCGCGCTCGACTGCCCGAGCAAACTTTTCTCCGAATGCAGAGCCCATACTCGCGCCGAGGAATGCAAATTCGGTTATTGCAACCACTGCATCGTATCCGCGTATGCGACCGCGCCCGGTGACCAGGGATTCGGCCTGGCCAGACTTGCGCGCCGCGTCATTGACTTTGTCGCGATAGTCATCGCCGTTGGCCGAGAATTCCAGAGGATCGGAGGTCACAACGCCGCGATCCCACTCCTCGAAGCTGCCGGAATCGAGCAGATATTCCACTCGCTGTCGGGCATTGAGACGAGCATGATGATCGCATTTGGGACATACCCGAAACCAGCGCTCAAAGTCTTTGCTGTAGACAAGATCCTTGCAACTGGCGCATTTCACCCAGAGGCCGTCTGGGACTACAGGGCCGTCAGGGTCAACATTCTCACGGTTGAAAGTGGGTTTTCGTCGAAAGAAATCCGGCATGGATGCAATCACTCCGAAGCCGTGCATGAGATAGCAAGCCGGCAAGACAGCGGAGAGTATAGCATACTCGTGTTCTACCGCCTGTGTTGCTTGACCGTCGTCCCGTTGCGGCTTAGAGTGAATCGAAATCCACAACGATCTGAGAATACGATGGTGGTATCCCCGGGACCCGTTCAAGGGAAGATGTCAGAGAGGGACGTGAGGAAATGAGCGAAGTCGCAGTCATGATCCTTGCCGGAGGGCAGGGTGAACGCCTCAGTATCCTTTCGCGGCAGAGAGCCAAACCGGCAGTCCCGTTTGCGGGCAAGTATCGGATCATCGATTTTGCCCTCTCCAACTGTGTGAATTCGGGTCTCTTCAATATTGCTGCGCTGACTCAGTACCGTCCTCACTCTTTGAACGATCATATCGGCCACGGCCGGCCGTGGGATCTCGATCGTGAGCGCAATGGGGGCATCGTCATTCTGCAGCCGTACCTCGGGCGCTCCGGGTCAGGCTGGTATCAGGGGACGGCGGACGCGATCTACCATAACCTGTTCTACGTCAACAGCCGAACGTTCCAGGACGTGCTGATCCTTTCGGCTGATCACGTCTATGCGATGGACTACCGTCCCATGCTCAATTTGCATCGAGAGAATGACGCCGATGTCACCGTTGCAGTGCAACCGGTTGACTGGGCTGATGCCAATCGCTTCGGCGTGATGTTCACCGAGCCCGATGGCCGTATCTCCGACTTTGATGAGAAGCCGGCCGAACCGAGGAGTAATCTCGCATCAATGGGTGTGTACGTGTTCAAGCGAAGCGTATTGTTGGAGCTGTTTGACGATCGGAAAGGTGAAACCGCCATGACCGACTTTGGTCATGAGGTTATCCCCTATTTGATTCGATACGGTCGAGCCTTTGCATACACGTTTAACGGCTACTGGCGGGATGTCGGAACGGTCCAGTCATACTGGGAAGCAAACATGGAGCAGCTTGATGACCTGCCGGAGCTCAATCTGTACGATACCGAGTGGCGAATCCATACGCGCAGTGAAGAGCGTCCGCCGGCGAAGCTTCTCGATGGCGCGAGGGTCTCCAGGAGCATGATTTCGCACGGCTGCATCATTGATAATGCGACGGTCGAGCATTCGATGCTGTCCCCGGGTGTTATTGTGCATAGCGGAGCCGTTGTCCGCGATTCGATTATTATGGGTGACGCGGTGATTGGGCCCGGCGTCGTCCTGGATCGGGTTATTATCGATAAGCAAGTTCAGGTCGGTGCTCAGTCCTATCTCGGATATGGGGACGATTTTACGATCAACCGGCTCGAACCGAACCGATTGAATACAGGTATAACTATCGTCGGACGTCGCGCTCAGATTCCACCGGGGACTCGTGCGGGGCGAAACGTGTTGATTGGGACCGACGTTACCGAGGCTGATTTTGAAGAACTGAACATTCCCAGTGGGGAAAGTATCGATTCCCGGGTCGTCGCCGTCTGGATCTGATTCTGAGTATGCTATGGGTGAACTGGACGTAACGTCGTAAGATCAGAGATTGGCGCAGCGCCACCAACTGGATCGACCAGGGGTGCTGCGAAGTAACAGAACATGTTTGCCTTTACGGACAATATATCCACTGCGGACCGCAATGTGGCGTCCGACTATCAAGTTGAGGAGAACCGGCTCTTATGGATGAACGACATGAAACGGGACAGGCGGTAATCGAACAGGGAATCGTAGACCTTCCCCGCGTCGTTGAGCAGATGACTGAGGAAGCCCGGGACTCGTTCCACCGACTATTCCATGTTTCTGAAACGGTCGGCGAGATCGACCCGCCGGAGCACATGCATCGCTGGATCGAGCGGTATTTTGGCTCGGTGGATGCTGTCCTGCGGCAGCATGTGGTGAAAGTCACCAACCGCCTGACGCTGGATTCGACACTGTTCAACGATCTTCGATCCCGCCGTCCACTGGAGGCGCGAATCCCGGCTGACCTGGCGGATGAGATTGCCAAGACCGCCCCGGACCCGTTTTGCGAGCCGTTGCACAACACGCCGGCAGACGTCTTTGGACGGATCGAAGGTAAACATACGCTGACCGCAAGCAACATTGCCAAATACGATGGCTTCCATGGAGTCGTGATCTTCCGCGAGCATGATCCGCTGGCGTTCACGGGTGAAGTCGTAGAAGACGCGATCCAGGTGTCCAGGCAG
>JBBDTL010000090.1:0-7763 GCA_040904465.1 Thermomicrobiaceae bacterium
GACACCGGTACCGATCTCGCCTACGATTAATCGAAAGAGTTCAGCGAATCCACTCCCGAGATGTCCACCGGCAAGCTCACCGTTTTCCGCGCCGATCAAATGGAGGAACGAGACAACGGAGATAGTTACGAGGGCAAAGCCAACCATCCGGCGTCGACGTGCACCCGGCCCACTGGAAAACAGCGCTTCCCCTGCGAGCCAGAGAAACGCGAGCGGAACAATGAATGAGCCAACACCGAACAGGGAACGCACCCCGCTACCTGTGAAACCAAGCAACGATTGATTCCCCGGAAGATAGAGCGCCAGGAGCAGCAACGCCATAACAGTGATTGAAAGGACCGCAGCAACTTCGCGTCGAACCCCTTCAGGAGTCTCCAGGCTGCCAAACCATCCAGCGACACGCCTGCCCGCCTCGGCAACTCGGGGCGTCGAGCTCGTCGTCTTCTTTTGTTGCTTTGTGGATTTCTTCGGCGAGCGTTTCGTCTGCGTAGCTCGAGCCGCCATGATACCTCCGTACATTCAAAGTGTACGGACACATCGTAGCACATCCTGTGACTCGTTGGCGAACCCCCTCAGAATAGCCGCATCTGCTCGGCGTCCGGTTCGTCCTCGTGCGCTTCCTCCGCCTCAAGTTGCGCGACGATCTGCGGCAGCTTTTTCATGTCCGCTTCAATCGTTGCCCGCAGCGAGCCCTGATGCAGCGCGGCAGCTGGATGGTACATGGGAACCACCATGATCTTCCCGAACCGCTTGGGGCGCCCGTGTATTCGAGAAACGCGCTCACTCGGGAACCAGCGCGACATTGAAAACCGACCCAGTGTCACAACTACCTTGGGATCGATGAGCTCGATCTGACTGTCAATGTACTGAGAGCACGCAGCAATCTCGTCGGGAAGCGGATCCCGATTGCCCGGCGGGCGGCACTTGACGACATTAGTGATGTAGACGCTGGATCGGTCAAGGTCGATCGACTCCAGCATCTCGTTCAGGAACTTGCCCGCAGCACCGACAAACGGTTCACCTTCCCGGTCTTCATGAAACCCGGGGGCCTCGCCGATGAACATGATATCGGCGTTACTGTTGCCTGCTCCCGGCACAGCCACTGTGCGACTGCGGCAGAGGTCACATAGCGTGCATCCTCGGATCTGGTCCTCAACGTCCGCAAGCGTAAGATCGATCACTTCCGCGCTACCCTTTCACCCTTCGAAATTCCGCCTCCAGTATAATCAGTGATCGCCACCGCGACTAAACGAGCATCATCTCACGACCGGCCCGCAACAACGCACCGGATCGTTCTGACTCCGTAGACTCGGCGACCAGCTCGAGTACTCCCGCAGTCTCTTCCACCCGAATCAGCGAACAGGAATCTCTGCCGAGTTGGAGCTTGTCGCCGTCTGTACTATACACGCCTTGTACCGAGAGTCAGCTCACGTGCTTGAACCGGAGCCGAATCCTGCTCGCTCGGGTCTTGTTGCACGGAGGGAAAAGATTCGGAGCCATTCGCTCGGCAGACTAGACGATCAGATCTACCGTCCTGGCGTGCTCAATGAGGTCATCCCAGTCTGGGTACTCCTCGGTCAGTGGAATGATGGACGGATGATCCCAGTTCTTGCGGACCCACCGCACAAGGATTTGAACCGAATCGAGTTCACGTTGCAGGATTACCGGAGACGCCAGTTCTCTTGCACGGGACCAGGAGCGATTGAGGTCGATAGCGGTTTCGTGTGAAGGCTCCTCAAGGTGGAACGTTCGGCGTGACCAGGTCCGCCCGTGACGTGTCAACATGATCTCCCGGCTTCCTGTTTCAACACCAGGGAGCACCACCGCGAGGTCGCCAGTGTTCGTTGCTTCGCTGAGAATGCTCTGCGATTGAGCGAGATCGGAGACGCGCTCGATTCGGCTGCGAACACGCGCGGCCTTTTCAAAATCCAGCTTTGCGGCGGCCTCTTCGAGCTTCTGGTGAAGGCGCGCAATTACCGGATCTACATCCCCGTCCAGAAATGCGATGATCTCACGAACGTAGCCCTGATACGCCTCTCGATCAGCCTGCCCTGTACATGGCCCGAGACACCGGCCAAAATCAAGATCGGTACACGGCGACCCGTAGCTCCGGGCATCCTTGAAACTCCTGGAACAGCTTCTCAGAGGGAAAATGTCGTTCAGCGCATCAACGGTCGCTCGAGCGGCTCGCGAGCTCCGGTACGGACCATAGTAACGGGCGCCATCGTCAGCCGTTTCCTTCACCAGGTTCACTCGTGGCCACGGATTATTCGTTTCGATCCGGATATAGGGGTAGTTGTCCGACGTCCGCATCTGACGGTTGAATTGCGGACGATAGCGAGCGATTAGCTGCGCCTCCAGCAAGAGCGCGGCAAGCTCCGAACCAGTTTCCAGCGTCTCAATGTGCTGGATAGACTGGAGCAATCCGTCCATCTTTCGCGTATAGCCCAGCGGTTGCGAGTAGTACGAGCGAATTCGCGCTCTGAGGTCCTTCGCTTTGCCGACGTAAAGAACCCTGTCTCCGTCGCCTCGCATGATGTAGACGCCGGGTGCCGATGGAGCTGACTCAACATGTTGCGGATCGAGTAGCGATCGGCCCCGGGACAACGGTCCGGACCGGTCTGGCTGATCTCGACGTGCGGGCCGGAATCCATCAAGCTCGGCGAGTGAAGTCATCCCCGCTGTCCGGATTCTCGGAGCAAGCCGGAACAAGACACCGGCGGTCGTCAGCGCGTCGTCGAGCGCGCGGTGAGCTCCGGTCGGAGCTACACCAAGCTCCTTTGCGACCGACGCGAGCCCCCGTGCTCTGGTACCGGGCATGAGCCCGCCAGCAACCGGCAGAAGATCGACCGCATGGTTGAGCATCGTCGGGCGGCCGCAGCGTTCCAGCTCCGCATTCAGGAATGACACATCGAAGTTGACGTTGTACCCGACCAGTGTCGAATCTTCAATGAACTCCAGTATCTGATCGACCACATCGCTGAATCTCGGGGCATCCGACAGCAGCGAGTCATCGATCCCGGTCAGCTTGCTGACGTAGCGAGGCACGGTACGCTCAGGCTGAACAAGCAAACTCAGCCTGCCGCTCTCGACCCCATCCTGATACCGAACCGCCCCGAACTCGATGACCCGGTGTTGATAAGGCTTCAAACCGGTTGTTTCAACGTCGATGACGGTAAATTGCTCCGATAGAAGAGAATACGGAGACTCCGCCGTCGTGTCACCATCGCCGAGCATCCAGTATCCGTCGCCGCGCAATCCGAGCTGCTCGGACTCTTCGAGAATCTGCCGCAAGAGAGAACGCCAGAGGTCCGGACTACCAGACGAGCCGAAAACATGCCGAATCAGCAAGTCTTCGTGAACTGCGCCACCGTTGCCGGCCACGAAGGCTGAGGCGCGCTCCAGCAACTGATCATATCGGGATTTCTGGTGTGAGACGCTGGGCACGATTTCCCCCATGACAAACCGTCAATTAAGCTGAGTATAGAGTAGAACAGATGTGTCAACAACCTGTGCTATAATGCCGCCGGTTTCCAACCCGCACACGGTGCCTTCCTCCGTTGCTGGTGACCATCGAAAGGGATCCCTACCAATGGCAGAGGTCGATGTCACTGCCCGGATCGACGAGCTCCGGGAACTTCTCAATCGCCACAACCACGCATATTACGTACTCGACGCTCCGACAGTGAGCGATGCCGAGTACGATGACCTCATGAATGAGCTCCGTCAGCTTGAGACCGAGAATCCCGAGCTCATCACGCCAGATTCGCCGACCCAGCGCGTCGGCGCCGAACCTTCTTCAGCGTTCGGAACCGTCCAGCATGAGATCCCCATGCTCAGCCTGAGCAATGTCTACAATTACGATGAGTTAGCAGAGTGGGTGGCACGGGTTCATCGGCTGGCAGGTTCCGAAGATCTGGAATTCGCGACTGAGCCTAAAATAGATGGCAGCGCAGTCTCGATCATCTACCGGGACGGCAAACTGGAACGTGGTGCGACCCGGGGCGATGGAGTTACCGGCGAGGATGTCACGTCCAACATCAAGACGATTCGCAATGTTCCTTTGAGGATCTCACCTTCTGACACCGCGACATTAATTCCGCCCGTACTCGAAGTACGCGGCGAGATATACATGCGCCGGAGCGAGTTTGCCAACCTCAACCAGCGCCGCGCTGAAGCCGGGGAGGCGCTATTCGCTAACCCGCGCAACGCGGCCGCCGGCTCGCTTCGACAGCTTGATCCTAAACTGACCGCGGACAGACCCTTGCGGCTCTACGCGTACGGGATCGGCCTGCTCCACGGGGATGTCCCTGAAAACCACTCCGAACAGGTCGGCTTACTTAGAAACCTTGGATTTCCGGTCACCGACAACGCCCGCGTCTGTCGGACGGTCGACGAATTATGGGAGCAATGCCAGTCCTGGCTATCTACGCGCGACGATCTCGACTACGAGATCGACGGCGTCGTCATTAAGCTAAACGATATTAACTTGCAGAACGAGCTTGGCGCAGTTTCCCGAGAACCTCGCTGGGCGACTGCCTACAAATTCCCGGCTATTCAGAAGACGACGATCATCAGCGATATTGAGATCAACGTCGGCCGAACCGGCAGTCTGAACCCGGTGGCGATACTGGAGCCGGTTGAAATCGGCGGGGTGACCGTCCGGCGGGCAACGCTGCACAACGAGGACGAGATCGAGCGGCTCGGCGTGATGATTGGCGACGCAGTGGTCGTCGAGCGGGCCGGCGATGTTATTCCGAAGATCATCTCAGTGATCGAAGACCGGCGTGACGGTTCCGAAAAACCGTTTTCAATGCCGGATAACTGCCCCGTCTGTGGAGCGCAGGCCGTCCGGCTGGAAGGTGAAGTCGCCCGGGAATGCGTCAACGTCTCCTGCCCGGCACGTGTTCGAGAGCAGGTGCGACACTTTGTGTCTCGCGGATCGATGGACATCGAAGGTTTCGGCTCGAAGATTGCGGTGCTCTTTGTTGATCTCGGTTTGATCCGGGATTTCGCCGATATTTATGATCTTGCCTGGCAAAAGGTTGCCGAACTCGAGGGTTTCGGCGAAAAGCGGATTGAGAATCTGCGGCGGTCGATTGAACTGAGCAAATCACAACCGCTCTCCAGGTTGATCAATGCCCTCGGGATCCGGCATATCGGCGAGCGCAATGCCCGTTCGCTGGCCCACCACTTTCGATCGATGGACCGCTTGCTTCAGGCTGATCAGAACGAGCTCGAATCGATACCAGGGATAGGGAACGTCGTCGCGGAAGCGGTATACGACTTTGTGCAGGAACCGCGCAACCGCGAACTGATTGCCCGATTGGAGAAAATGGGCCTTCGTATGGATGAAGGTAACATCGATTCTCCTATTTCCAGTGGTAAGCTGTCCGGGAAAACCGTCGTACTGACAGGTCGGATGGAATCACTTTCTCGATCGGAAGCACAGGAGCTCCTGGAACGCGCCGGAGCGCAGGTGACGAGTTCAGTTTCACGCAAAACGGACTACGTCGCTGTCGGCGCAGATCCGGGAAGCAAAGCAGAGCGGGCGCGTGAGCTTGACGTGCCGGTCCTTACCGAAGAAGATCTAGTGAACCTGCTTCGCGACGACGGCGTTTATGAATCTGATTGACATTCCTGATGGGGCAAGGAGAGTAGTCTATGGCTGGGTATAGCGTTCCGTCTCGCGAAAGCGACCCGGTCCATACAGTTCGGACCATCGGCCGGCTGGCGCAGATGGTGCTTGAGTTGCGCGATGAATATGTTCGGGACCCCCGGCCAGATACACTCGAACAGATTCTCCGCCGTCTCAGCGAGATAAACCGTTTGAGCGAGGAGCTTCGGCGGCGCCAGGAAGAAGAGCTCGCGGCAGAGCGAGGGACAGAACCTGAGCCTGACGAGTAGTCGCCGGCTCATCTCTGTCAGGGTAATTCGAATCGTCACGAACTCTGAGCAGTTGTGCCCGGCTTGACCAAGGGCATTCCCTGTTCGCAGAGCGGGCAACCTTCTGGCTCCCAGGCAGGCACATCCATTTGTGTAAGTGATTGATACGGTGCACCGAGATCCGCGCGCCCCATGCTGCGATCGACCATTACCATCACTGCGGCAACGTCAACCGGATGTGGACGTAGAGCCAGGATGGTTTCGCGAACTGATCCCCCGGTCGTGAGGATATCGTCGACCACCATAACTCGGTCTCCGGGTTCGAAATAGTTTACCCGGCGAAACTCGCGCCCAAGTCCAGCACCATCGGAACGCTCAGCATAGGCAGCCCGCACCCCGAGCTGGCGTGCGATCTCGGCAGCAATGAGGATTCCCCCGGTCGTCGGCCCCGCCACGACGTCGATCTGTGTATCGCCGAGCTTTTCGATCATCGCAGCACAGACCTGCTCGAGAACAACTGGCTTGCGAAGCAAGTGAAACTTCTCGACATAGCGGTCGCTATGCTTGCCAGATGACAGGAGGAAGTGCCCCTCGGTTAGCGCTCCGCTCTCCTCGAGCGCCTGTTCCAGTCGAAATACCACGAATCCCCCTCTTCCTTACAGCGCGCCGCCCGAAACCACCAATCATGTCCGGATATCGGTGATCAATAGGCGATCTGAACACGTTTGCGATAGAGCCCGAGCGGCTGAATCGAATAGGCGTCACTCGAACCGGCAGTCGCTTGCACAACAGCTCTGGCCGTGTCGATCGAAGTAATGCAGGGAATCCCTTTCTCCACCGCTGCCCGGCGAATCTGGAATCCGTCCAGAACCTCTCGTTGGGCAGGACCCGGCGTATTGATGATCGCGTCAACGGTTCCCTGAAGAATAACGTCCAGCATATCCGGCGAACCTGTCCCGATACGTTTGGTCACCATCTGGACAGGCATCCCGTTACGCTCGATCATCGCGGCTGTTCCCTCCGTGGCGTAGATCCCGCATCCCATCTTCGCCAGCATTTCGAGCATCGGCACCGAATCCGGCTTGTCTTCGTCAGCAATGCTCACCAGAACGGCACCCTCTCGCGGGAACGACAGGTTCGCCGCAAGGAGACTCTTGTACAGTGCCGACGGGAAATCGCGGTCTATCCCCATCGCCTCCCCGGTCGATTTCATCTCTGGCCCAAGGTGGACTTCGACACCTCGCAATTTCGCCATCGAGAAGACCGGCGCCTTTACCGCCACCAACGGCTGCCGTGGCCAGAGACCCGGCTCGTATCCCTGCTCCCGAATACTCTGTCCCAGCATCGCGTTCGTAGCGATCTGAACCATCGGCACACCCGTCGCCTTGCTCAGAAACGGCACGGTGCGACTGGCTCGCGGGTTGACTTCCAGCACGTAGATCCGGCCACCGTGGATGACATACTGGATGTTGATCAGGCCGACCGCTTCGATTCCTCGAGCGATCCGGGTTGTGTACTCGACCATGCGGTCCACCTCGGTCGGATACAGGTTCAATCCCGGGTAGACTGCAAAGCTATCTCCCGAATGAACTCCGGCGCGCTCAATATGCTCCATCACGCCGGGAATGAGCACCTCCTCACCGTCACAGATCGCGTCGACTTCTATCTCTTTCCCGTACATGTATTTATCGATGAGAATCGGATGCCGAGTGTCGAAGGAAACGGCGAACTCCAGGTAACGGGCAAGATAGTCACTGGAATGTACAACCTCCATGGCTCGTCCACCGAGCACGTAGGAGGGCCGGACGAGTACCGGATACCCAATCCGGTTGGCCACATCGATTGCTTCGTCGAGCGAAGAGACCGCGGCTCCCGGT
>JBBDTL010000091.1:0-7669 GCA_040904465.1 Thermomicrobiaceae bacterium
GACCGCATTCTGGTCCTACAACCCCTCGCGGACTCACCCTCGAGTCTCTGTACTTGAGTCTCGCTATTATTAGTTTGAGGAGAGTTTGACGATCTCGACCCTGAACCTCCGGATGGTCCTATAACGAGTGCAAATGCAAGTACTAGAAGGAGGGTAACGAAGGCGAGGTAAGCGAGGATTATCAGAATACCCGCAGGTTTCAGGACAGAGAACACAGGAATTACTCCTCTGAGAGTACGTTAGTCATTGGAGTGCTCATGATCAAGACTACTCTGGAAAAGCCATTCTAACAGAAGAAGCATTTAGTCGTGGTCGAAAGACGGTCATCATGTCATCAAATTGGACCTGAACTATCGGAGTGCAATGAACGCTAATGGCAAGTACAGAGATACGGATACGTCCTCACTGGGGATGATCTTCCAACGGGGTTTCTCCAGTCAACAGGTTGACATGCAACGGCACTCCGCTCAAGAGGGCGTGAGGCAGGAGTGCGCAGGGTCCGGACGAGGCCGGACGCGGTCCGTCTCAGTAACCAGCAAAGCCCCAATCCGCGGTTCCTCGTGTAGACTGCCTGCGGAGATACCTGCCCGGCCAACCGGGATTCACAGAGGGGGACACGTATGGCAACGCAGACACTGACCGGCATCAAGGTCGTAGATCTGACACGGGTCCTCACCGGCCCATACTGCACGATGATGCTGGGCGACATGGGCGCCGACGTCATCAAGATCGAACAGCCCGGCAAAGGCGATGACACCCGGGCGTGGGGGCCGCCGTTCATCGACGGTGAGAGCGCCTACTACCTCAGCATCAACCGGAATAAGCGCAGCCTGACACTCAACCTCAAATCGGACGAGGGCCGAGAGATCATCCACAAGCTGCTGGAAGAGGCGGATGTGGTGGTCGAGAATTTCGCGCCGGGCGCCACCGAACGGCTGGGCCTGGACTACGCATCAGTCAAGAAGATCAAGCCGGATATCGTCTATACCTCGATTTCCGGATTCGGGCAGACCGGCCCCTGGAAAAACCAGACCGCCTACGATCTGATTCTGCAGGGGATGTCCGGTCTGATGAGTGTCACTGGCTTCGAAGAGGGTCAGCCAACCCGCTTCGGGGTGCCGATTGCCGATCTCGCCGCCGGAATGTTCGGCGCCTACGCCACCGTTTCCGCACTGTTCCATCGGGAGCGCACCGGCGAGGGTCAGCATGTTGACACCTCGATGCTCGGCGGGGGAATTGCCCTGCTAAGTTACCAGGCGGCCATCTATTTCGCGACCGGACAGCAGCCGGCACGCACCGGCAACGCCCACCCGATCGTCGCTCCATACCAGACGTTTCAGACCAAGGACGGCTACGTCAATGTCGCATCCGGCAACGACGGCATCTGGACCCGGTTCTGCAATGCGATGGGGATGGAGCATCTGCTGGAGGACGACCGCTTCAAAGACAACGCTGGCCGCATCACCAAACGGGTCGAGCTGGCTGAGGAGATCGAGAAAACATTGACGAAGTACGACACCACCGAGGTCATCACACTGCTGGAGAAGGCCTCGGTTCCGTGCGGACCGATTTCCGAGCTGCCGGACGTCTTCGATTCACCGCAGGTGGAGCACTACAACCTCCGCCAGCGCGTGCCGCACCCGACACTGGGCGAGGTTGACCAGACCGGCTTCCCCTATCTACTAAGCGAGACGCCCTGTGAGATCCGGATGGCCCCGCCGGTGCTCGGCCAGCACACCGGCGATGTCCTTCAGGAGCTCGGGTATGACGAGGAGGCGGTCGGCCGCCTGCGGGAGGCCGGCGCAGTGTAGCGCCTCCACGGTAGCTGCGACACGGGGGTGAACTCCTGTCCTACTCCAGCGATTGGATGAACGCGACGAGCCCGGCGATCTCGTCGTCGCTCAGGTTGCTGAAGGAAGGCATCACACTGGGAAAGCCTTCCCGAGTCTGCGCATTCGGGTCGGTGATCGATTCCACCAGATGATCCTCGTCCACCTCGACCGTGGAGCCGTCTTCCATGGAAACGTCGCTGCCATAGAGCCCCGCCAGCGAGGGTCCAACCCCCTCTGATCCGTCAATGGTGTGGCAACCGGAGCACTGCTGCTCGTAGATCGACTCTCCGACCTCTTCCAGGCTGCCATCTCCCCCGGTTCCAGCGCTTTCGTCAACAGGGCGAGGGTCGTCGTCGCCCAGCGGAATCGTGCTGGAGTAGCCGAAAATCAGGATCACCGCAAAGACGGCCAGCAACCCGCCTATAACTCGTCGAGACATGACTCCTCCTCCGTCACCAGACCCGAATCCCTGGCGACGAGAA
This sequence comes from Thermomicrobiaceae bacterium, assembly GCA_040904465.1. Lineage (GTDB taxonomy): Bacteria > Chloroflexota > Chloroflexia > Thermomicrobiales > Thermomicrobiaceae > SLMJ01. Next base: position 2,315 of record JBBDTL010000091.1, read on the forward strand.
GTCCGCCGGGAGGTACATCATCAACACCGGTATGTATGCGGCGAGTACGAGAACAATCGCGATGATTGTCCAGATACCAAGCCGATCGAACGCTTTCCAGCTCTTGCGATGGTCATGCACCGGAGCCTCAGGCATCGGCGGCTCCAGGGCGTCCAGCTCTCGTGCAGTGTCGACGCGCTTGTTGAGCAACGTCCCGATCATCACGATGAAGAAAAGCAGTCCGCTTACCGTCATGATCACGCCACCAGCGGCGGTCAACCAGTTGGCCAGATCCCAACCCGGCAGGCTGTAGGATGCTTCTCCGAGCATTGTGCGTCGCGGCTGCGTCTCCAGTCCTCCAGACATCTGGCCTCGTGAGAAGATCAACACACCGATCGCCCAGAGCCAGGCTTGCCAGAGCGCCAGTTTCACGGAAAACAGCGGCTTCTTCGTGAGATACGGGACGAACCAGTAGGTCACGCCGATGAACGTCAGTGCAGCGGCGGTGCCAACCGTCAGATGAAAGTGGCCGGGTATGAACGCCGTGTTATGCACCACCATATTGACGGTCAGGCTTGCGTTCACCAGACCTGTAACACCACCCAGCGTGAAGACCAGCATTGCCAGCAACTGGGCGACAACCGATGGATTGTTCCAGGGCAATGCCAGTATCCAGCCAAACAGTCCTTTGCCGCCGGCTCTGCGGCCACCATTCTCCAGCGCAGCCATGATCGAGAATGCGGTGATCAGGCTTGGATAGAAGATGACGAAGGTAAGCAGCAGGTGGATCACCTTCATGTTCTCATGAATGCCAGGATCGGTGAATTGATGATGTAGCCCGGTCGGAATGGAAAACAGCAGGAACAGAATGAACACGAACCGGGTCAGCCCATCACTATACAGCCGACCGCCGACCTGCTTCGGGATCATCATGTACCAGGAGATGTATGCAGGTAGCAACCAGAAGTAGACGATTGCATGGCCGCTGAACCAGAAAAGTGTCCGGCCAAGCTGCGGGTCGGTATACTCCAGGATCCCGAGCGACCAGGGAAGCAGGATACCGACAACCAGCACCGCAACCCCGGTCGAAGCAATCCCCCACATAATATAGGTCGTGATCGAAACGAACCCGAGCAACGGAATCGGATCAGTCGGGTTCTCGCGCCTCCAGGCCCGGTAAGTCAGAACGATGTTGAGCAACACCAGCCAGGTGGAGACAACGAGTAGTGCGGCCCCGAGATAAAAGAGCGAGTGCGCCTGCATCGGGGAATAGAACGTGTACAGCACGCTCGCCTCGTTGAACAGCATCGTCGCGCCGCCCAACACCGTGCCCACCAGCAACACCCAGAACGACCCCTGGGCCACCATCGTGCTGGCCAGCGGCCGGTTGAAGCCGCGAATCGTCGTCCAGGAGACGAACGAATTGGCGAAGCCGAAGGTGAACACGAACGCCAGCAATACTCCGTGAAAGGTCAACCCCTGGTAATAGTTCTCGAACGGGCCAAACGGGGGAAGCGTGACGTCGATACGTTCAAGTGCCTGAAAAAGTCCGATGAATCCACCAAAGGCGAGCGACGCCAGGGAGATAATCAGCTGCCCCTTCACGCTCCACATCTGACCGGCGGTTTCGATCCCGACGTCACTGCGTTCGATTGGTTGATCCGCTGCTGCTGCGATCGAACTCATTCTACGACCACCCGTCCTGACATCAGATGATGACCTGTTCCACAATATTCATGACAGACGAACAGATATTCACCGGGCTGCTCGAAGGTGTGTGTTACCTCAGAGATCTGCCCAGGAATAATCATGGTGTTGACCGCTGTCTTCTCGATCATGATCCCGTGAACGACATCCGCGGACGTCATGCGGAACGTCACTTCCGAGCCAGCGGGCACCCTGATCTCATCCGGTAGGAAGCGCCAGGTCTCCGCCAGGACAACCGCTTCATACTCCCCATCATCTGTCTCATACACACCTGGCTCATCGAACGGTGCGGTATTACGCGCCTGAACCGGATCGATCCGCCCGGCAGGTCTCGAGACGTGAAGCCCATAGTGAAACACCGAAACGGCGATCGCGATAAGCCCGACAACCAGGATAACGACACCAAGTAGCATGAAGATCTTTTCGTACCGATCGATAACCACTGGTATTACCCTCGATCCAGCAGGAGCAGGAACATCGTTCCCCAGACTCCAATGATCACGACGAGGAAGAACAACATGAGGACCATCGTCCCCTGCGTGCTGTGCTCATCTTCATGCTCGTCTGGCTCTTCAGGTTCCGGTGGTTGGTGCAGTTCTGGATCGTCGCTTGCCACATTTCCTCCCTTTATTGTGATAATGCTGCTGGCACTACTCCGGATCGTCGCGCCCGTTCTCATCCAGAACAGAGATCCGTTGCAGCAGCAGAACCAGTCCGATAATGACGACAATCGCCAGCACGATCGAGAGACCCTGAAAAAGGGTTGCCTGACCCTTCAACAACAAATTCAGTGATGACCACAGATAGATCGCAGCACCACCACCAACGATGAGCACAACGACCATCAGCAAGACTGTCCTGGTCATGCCCGCGGCCAACCAAACGTCAGTTTTGTGAAATGCGTAATCACCCTACTATTGATCTCCCTGCGCTCCCGGTGACCGCGAATCTGGATCACAGACCGAGTCAGGAGCGTCCCATCCCGTGTTGAGCGCATCTGCAGCACAGCATAGAGATCCGAGGATCACATACTCGTCTACATCAGTCTGGATACGTTACAAACACGTAGCTGCGCTGGCGTCAGGCGTCGAAAAGCACACAAAAAAGCTGGCAGTGCTCCTCCCGTTCTGCAAAACGGGCCATCACTCCAGCAATCCACGAATGTCGGTTTGTTTGGGCGCTCCCACGCCGTCTAACGAACTATAGACTAGCGCCATGTGTCAGCGCGGTCAAGCAGTTTTCCCGTTGAAGCCGGGCGCTCACTAAAACTCTCTGTCAGACCAGAGGTAGAAACCCGGACCGGTCACTGGCCGATCCGCTCCATGAACTCGGGTATGAAGTGGGTATTGACGTTGCCTTCGATGAACTGGGGATCCAGCATCAGCCGCTGGTAGAAGGGGACGGTCGTGGGAAGGTCGTCGATGATCGTCTCAGCAAGTGCACGCCGCATCCGGGCGATCGCTTTTTCACGGGTATCGCCCCAGACAATGATCTTGCCGAGCAGCGAGTCATAGTTGGTCGGAACTCTGTAGCCCTGGTAGAGGTGACTATCCACCCGCACGCCGGGTCCGCCGGGCAGGATCAGCTTGTCGATCGTTCCGCCGCTCGGAGCGAAATCATTCATCGCGTCCTCGGCGTTGACCCGGACCTCGATGGCGTGCCCCTCGTACTCCACATCTTTCTGATTGAAGTCCAGCTTCTCACCTGCGGCGATGCGAATCTGCCACTGCACCAGATCGACACCGGTGACCATCTCCGTAACAGGGTGCTCCACCTGAATCCGGGTGTTCATCTCGGTGAAATAGTATCGGCCCTCTGAATCGACCAGGAACTCCACGGTACCCGCGCCGGTGTAGTGGATTGCCCGGGCGCCTTTGACCGCCGCTTTGGCGAGGTTGTCACGCAGCTTCTTCGTGATGTTGGGTGCTGGCGACTCCTCAACGAGCTTCTGGTAGCGTCGCTGCAGGGAACAGTCCCGCTCCCCGAGCGACAGCACCCGGCCATGTTCGTCACCCAGGACCTGGACCTCGATATGGCGCGGCTTATCCAGAAACCGTTCCAGATAGACACCGCGATCCCCGAATGCCGACTGCGCTTCGGCCTGAGCCAGGGGCAACAGGCGCATCAGCTCTCGCTCGTCATTGGCAACCCGCATCCCGCGGCCACCGCCACCGGCAATCGCCTTAATCACCAGCGGATATCCGATCTCTTCGGCCTCTTCAGACGCTCGCTGAGCATCGTGCACCGGCGCTTCAGTGCCGGGAACAATCGGCAGACCACTGCGCAGCATGATCCGGCGAGCCGTCGCCTTGTCGCTCATCTCCTGCATGACTTCGGGACGTGGGCCGATAAAGGTAATACCGCAATCACGGCAGATCTCGGCCAGTGAGGCATTCTCGGCCAGAAAGCCGTAGCCAGGGTGGAGCGCATCGCACCCGGTGACGGTTGCCGCGCTGATCACGGCGGAGATGCTGTTGTAGCTGCGGACAGATGGGGCTGGACCGATGCAGACCGCCTCGTCCGCCAGCAGGACCGGCAGGGAATTCCGGTCTGCCTCGGAGTAGGCAATGACCGAGCGGATACCAAGCTCCCGGCAGGCACGTAGAATACGCAGGGCTATCTCACCACGGTTAGCAATCAGGATTTTTCTGAACACAGGCCGCCCTAGCTCGCCATGAACAGGCCGCCATCGACTGGCAGCACCGCGCCAGTGATGTACGACGCTTCGGGTGACGCCAGATACGCAATCGCGCTGGCGATGTCTTCCGGATTCCCAAACCGGCCAGTCGGGATCTGTTCCAGAATCGCCCCCTGCATGTTCTCCGGAATCGCCTCTGTCAGACGGGTCTGAATAAACCCGGGCGCGACGGCATTGACCGTGATTCCGCGGGAACCGACCTCTTTCGCCATCGACTTGGTAATGCCGATAATGCCCGCCTTCGAGGCCGAATAGTTGACCTGACCGGCGTTGCCGACCTGACCAACGACCGATGACAGATTGACGATCCGGCCGTAACGCTGGCGCATCATCGGGCGCATCGCCGCTTTAGAACAGATGAACACGCTGCGCAAGTTCGCCTGGATCACCGCGTCGAAATCCTCTTCCTTCATGCGCATCATCAAGGTGTCCCGTGTGATGCCGGCATTGTTGACCAGCACATCGAGACGGCCGAACTGGTTGATCGTCTCTTCAATGAGCGTGCCGGCCTGGTCACTGTCGGTCACGTCGGCCTTGAGCGGGATTGCGGTTCCGCCAGCCTGCTCGATCTCTTGAACGACTTCTTTCGCCGGGCCATCATCAGTCCGGAAATTGACGACAACCTGATATCCCAGACCGGCGAGCTTCAGCGCGGTCGCCCGGCCGATCCCTCTCACCGCGCCGGTCACGATCGCGGATTGCTTTTCAGTGGTGTCTGACATAGCTGTATCCCTTCACTGCGGTGGCGCGAAGACGACAGGCACTTCTGATCAACCTGGTTACCCACCAACAAGCAACTGGTCAGCCTGACAGGTTTGAACGCCTTTGACGATTCGGGGCGCCAGCCCGCTGAGCACCTTGCCGGGGCCGACCTCGTAGAAATCGGTGACTCCGAGCGCTTCCGCCTGCTGGATAATCTGAATCCACTGTACCGAGGCGGTGATGTGATCCCGCAATTCGGCCCGCAGATC
>JBBDTL010000092.1:0-2722 GCA_040904465.1 Thermomicrobiaceae bacterium
ACTTGCGCTGCTGCTTGGTCAGCGTGGCGCTCTCGATGTCTTTGTGCACCTTCAGGATGATGTGGGCGCCCGGAGCTTCATAGATCTCCCGGGACTTGAGGTCCATGATGCCGTCTTCGAAGATGTCGATCTTGCCGATCGCGTTGGCGCCACCCATCTCGTTCAGCTTGGCGATGAGGTCCGGCAGATTCATCTTCTTGCCGTCCAGCGCGACTGGCAGACCCTTCTCAAAAGTGATGCTGACCGTGGTCGGAGTCTCGGCAGCCTTGGTTGGCGGGACGTACCACATCCAGACTTCGTCCGGGATCTCGGTGTCCAGACCAATACCGCCACTGGCGATAGAGCGGCACCAGAGCGTCTTGTCGTCACCACCGGAGATGAGCTCAGTTACCGGCACGCCGTAGTGCTCACAGAGGGCCAGCTCTTCATCGCGAGTCAGATCGAAATCACGCACCGGGACGAGAATGTCCAGCTCCGGCGCGAAGATCTTGAAGACGTTGTGCATCCGGTACTGGTCGTTGCCCTTGCCGGAGGAACCTTCCATCACGGCGTCGCAGCCGAGCTCGGAAGCCTTTTCGGCGACCTTGGCGGCGATGAGCTGTCGGGTCATCGAGGTCGAGACCGGGTAGCCACAGTAGTCGGAATTCGCTTTGATTGCCTTGGTCAGCCACTCGGTGGTGAATTCGTCCTTGAAGTCCAGTAGATACGGATCGATTCCGAGCTGCTTGGCCTTGTCAAACCCAGCCTGAATTTCGTCGTCACCCTGGCCGACGTCAACCGTAATCGGCACGACTTCTTCTGCCTGGTACTTCTCCTTGGCCAGCACGATGCAGAGGGTGGAGTCGAGTCCACCGGAGAAGGCGACGGCTACCTTTTTCTTGGGCTCTACCGGGGTAGTTTCCAGTTTGTGCAGAGCGGTCTTGAGTGTTTCGCTCGACGTGACGGTCATTCCTGTCCTCCTGAATACGGTATACGTAATGCGAATAATTCTTCGTTCCAAATGTTAGATTCCCTGAGACATCCTCCTGACGGAGCAATGCCGGAAGGGAGGCGGACGAGTGATGTCGAACTGGTGCCCGGCAAGCAGCATGAATAGCCCCGTCGGACGGAGTTCGCCCGCAGGATACTCACAGCACGCTATTGATTTATTGAAACACCGGGGCTGCTCGATCATCGAAATCCGCTCCGAACCAGATCGCACCTGAATGGCAGGCGCAACGAACACTGACAGGTATCAGCTTCGCCTGGTCCTCCTGTGGAAGCGGGATTCGTGCATGTCGAACATCTCTCCTGAAGTACGGTCCCAATTGACCGGCAGCGGTTAGTCTAGCAGATAACAGAGATGAGCGTCAACCGCTTATGGCTATGAAGTGTGAAGTATACTCGCGGCCGGGCGCTCGGGCAGAGTGATGTGCTTCTGGTACATGATCTGCGTATCTATTCTGCATCGGGAAACAGAGTGGCCGCTGCGACACGAGTTCCGCCCCGATTTTGAGCCGGATCCCTGACGCAGGATATTCCCTGAGCGGCACAGGTGCCAGCCTAGTGAGAGCAGCTTTCTGGTGCGTTGGACCGGACTCCAGACTAATCTCAGACGGGCCGTAGACTGGTTTCTTCGATACCGGGTCTTCATTGCGGTAACGATGCTGACCGTTTTTGGCCTCGGTTTCGTGATTGGCGCCTGGGCGGAGATTCTCGAGGCGTTCGGGTTGATTGTCTCGATCTCACCGGTCTGGATCCTTGTGCTGTCGCTGCTTCAGATCGGGACGCTGATGATCGCGGGCTGGACATACCAGGTCGTCCTTCGCCGACAGGGCTATAAGTTCGGGCTGCTCCGCCTGATTGAAATCCATCTGCAGCGCGTTGTCATCGGCGCGGTGACACCACTCGGCGGACCTGCCTCTATCTATGTGCTTGTCCGAGCGCTGGGGACACATCGGGTAACCAGCGGAGACGCGCTGATGGTGGCATCCATTAAGGGCGTCACGGGTTCGATCGCATTCCTGCTATTTCTGGTGCCGGCGCTCCTGCTTCAACCTCCAACACTGCTGGTTACGGTGGCAACAGCAGGTCTGTTCGTTGCCTTGCTCATCGCGCTCTGGATATTCGCGCTGGTACTCCGACACGGAGAAGCACCGGACCTGGTTCGTCGCTGGGCGCCGGCGCAAGTGATGGCGTTTATCCATGAAGCCAGGGCTCACCGTATGGGAGCTATCGATCTTGCGTTGCCGACTCTACTCTCCTTCGTCTCTCATTTCCTGACTGCAATCATGCTCTATGCCGGGCTGGAGGCAGTCGGTTATCAGGCTGCAATGAGTACCGTGCTGATCGGGTATGTGGTTGGCAAGTTGTTTTTCATGATGGCTCCAGTGTTCCAGGGGATCGGGATTGTGGAGATCGGGATGACCCTGGCATTGCAGCAGGCCGGTGTCCCGGGCGCGGTGGCTGTCAGTGGCGCGCTGCTCTACCGGGTCGGTGATGTCTGGTTGCCGCTCTCCTGGGGATTCGTGGTGCAACTGGTTCGAACGCCAATAAAGCAGCGCCTGCGGGAAGCGTCTACGGATGCGGTGTCGCTGATCACGGGGCTCGCAGGCCCCTGGTCGAGATTCTCGACCAGGGTCATCAAACTGAGCCGGTTGGCGCTGGTCGTCGAGTCGCCGCTGGCGTTGATGATTGTGGTCATGCTTGTTGTTGCCGCCGGGTTGCCGTCAACTGGGTAGCG